>MVDB01000064.1 GCA_002050025.1 Desulfobacteraceae bacterium 4484_190.2 | reverse complement strand
CAAGAGGATACCCTGAGGTGCATCAAGGCCACAAGCGATTCATCTGCTTCAGGGCTTTCCTATAAAATTAATTATGACACAAATAATTATCCAATCCTGAACTGGCGTTGGAAGGTTCATCATGTTCTTTCGAATGGAAATGCCCTGAAAAAAGAGGGAGATGACTATGCAGCACGAATTTATGTGGTATTCCCATCCCTGGTGTTCTGGAAGACCAGAACAATCAATTATATTTGGGCTAATAAACTCCCGCCTGGAAAAGCTGTAACCAGCCCCTTTACCAAAAACTCTATCATGATTGCAGTGGAGAGCGGGGAATCAAAGACAGGCCGGTGGATAGAGGAGAAGAGGAATGTGTTTGAGGATTTTCGAAAGCACTTTAGACAAGATCCACCACGAGTGGGGGCTATTGCCATAATGACCGATACGGATAATACAGGTGAAAAGGCCGTAGCATGGTACGGACCCATCCGTATCCTTTGCGCATCAAGCCATTAAGGATGCCATTTACCCCAATACAGGTCGTGAGGTGTTGTGCCACGATTTAGAAATAAATATCTTGTCTTCTAACTTACTTTCTTGGCATATTTTCTTAAAAACCTCCACTGACCATAACTCGACGGTGCTGAACAACTGTGCTTTATTTTCTTACGGGCAACCTTAAGGCTACATCCTTTTTTGAGCAGATACGCTGTTACAAAGGTTCCTGTTCTACCGATTCCAAAACGGCAGTGAACCAGGATTTTTTTCCCCATACGGATAGCCTCATCCAGCCAATTAAGTGCTTTTTCGATGTCGTCCATATTAGGTGCATTTTCGTCCTGAATGGGGAGATAATAGACCTCGAAACCTGTTTTTTCCTCGATTTCATGCAGGTCACAGTATTCAGCGCAGAGGTTAATAATGGCGTCAATTCCCTGTTTACTTATTTCACCAAGGTCAAGATAAGACATGGGGGCATGGCCAACGGCCAGGTTGTCTGTTATCCATGTAAGCTGGTATTTCGACATATTTAGTATAGAGGCCAATGTCAAGACTATTGTTTACAATACTTCAGACTTAATTATTTTGATCGTCTCCAAGATTTAGAAAGCTCAAATTGTAACCGTTTATAGTTATATATCGCACCCGTCAGGCTGTTTCTTCCACAGATGCAAAATGATACCGCCCATTCATAAAATCATCTGCGTAAGTTTCCACCATTGCACTGTCCTTGAGGTACATATCCATCAACCTCGTTGCGCCAAGAAGACGGCCTGTCATGTCCAATGTATGATCCACTCTCTTCCTTTCTTCTCCTTTGAACTGGGCATCTATCAGGTCGCTCTTTTTATCTACACGAAATCCGAGGCGCTGTAAAACCGAGCTCAGAAAATCTGCCCGTAGAGATCTTTTTTCGAAGTCAGCCCCCCCGCCAGAAAACCTGAACAAGATATAATTGTCTTCTGCTCGATCTCCACAAATAGTGTCCAGAATGACAAAATGATACCCGAATCGCAAGTTCAGATTAAGGTAGTCATGAGAGATAACAGCATAGCTTGCAAATATCGCGGCTTCAGGACTTATTATTCCACCGCTCATAACTATTTTATCATATTCTGCCCAGTCAAAATGGGTAAACGTGGACCATAGTATTCCCGGATTGCTTAGACCTTTAAATACAGCATTCATAGGAGCGCTCAGAATATCATCGATTCTGACCGTTTTTTTATCCCCAGCGCCCTGTCTTAGCCCGCTACCTACATCCACCACATAAAACAGCATCGGTATATCTGTAATCAGCTTTCGGGCGCCTCCTACCTTTCTTATCCGCCGATTTCCCATATGGAACATCTCTTGTACTGCCTTTTCATGGGTAAACCTCAGGATGTCGTGCAGCGACCTGGACCCTTCAGGGACAAAAGAATCGGCCTGGGGTTCGGTAAGCTTCAATGGTGAAATAAAATTTATGACATATCTCAACTTGCGCGCAAACGGGCTGTCTAATAACAGATCTTTGCGGGCACAGGGGCTCTCAAGCATGGCTTGGACAATCCCATCATAAACTTCTTTATCGTCCGCATAGACTGTGACCTCCGAACCGTGGTGTAAGCGTGTGGTGGCGACACCAGTATTCACCAAAGCCGGAACACCAAACTCTCGTGTAACAGACGCAAAGTGACCGGCCGTGCTTCCCGTATCTGTGACCACGGCGCTTAGCCTGTTCATGACTGTGACGTATTGGGGCGAGGCGTTTCTTGCCACCAGAACTGCACCTTCCGGTATATTTCCAAGATCGGATTCCTGGTCCACCATAAAGACTTTCCCTGCTCCGATTCCGGAGCAGGCCCTTTCCCCTCCAGAGATAAGCACAGCATTCTTTATGTCATTAAATTCACACTCAGGAGGATTCAACTCTATTTCTTCGGATTGAAGCGGTCTTGATTGAAGAAGAAAAAGCTTTCCATCGTTATCCATGCACCATTCGATATCCTGTGGTCCTTTGAAATGCTTTTCGAGTCTTATCCCCCAGTCGGCAAGGACCAGTGCAGATGGGTCATCAATGGAAAGCGAACGCTGTTTGTCATCATCAACACGTAGGACTTCTGTGGACTTGTATTGTACCAGGGCCATCCGTTGAGGTTTCAGCCCAACCTGTTTCCGGATGACTTTTGGCTTTTCTCCCTTTTTTAAATTAATGATGTCCGGGGAAGCCTTCCCTCCCACCAATAACTCGCCGAGACCCCATATGGCGTGAATTGTCAAAGTGTTTGGCTCAAAATGTTCAATGTCCTCAGTATACATAATCCCGCTTATGGTTGCATCGATCATCTCAAGGGCAATAATGGCCATAGGCGTTTCAATATCCGAAAGGCCGTAGTTGATCCTGTAATAGAGAGCCCTAGGTGCATATTTACTGGCTATGACCGCTTTATAAGCATCCAAAAGATTTTCTTTGCCTACATTGAGAATCGTTCTGTACTGCCCAGCGAATGATGATTTCGTGTCCTCGCCGACTGCACTGCTCCGCATGGCAAGCCTTGCGTTCTTGCTTAAGGTCTTCTTAAGTGTGTGAAAAGCGTTAAGGATCTCTTCTGCCATGTCAGGTGGCATTTGGGCTTTCAGGATATTATCCATCAACTCATGTGACGTGGCATTTAAAGACGCAGTAGAGTTAATATCCAGTCTGGCTAACCTTTCATCAATGGATTTTCTCAAGGCATTGAATTCGACAAAATAATAAAAGGCATTGGTGGTGATTACGAAGCCTCTCGGTATAGGCAGGTTAAGGGCTTTCTCAATGGTGGATAGGTTCAAAGCCTTATTGCCCACCAGGGCCTGACCTCTCGAGGGTATGTCCTTGAGTTGCATTGTAAACGGCGGGGCAGAACTGAACTCCGTTGGTGTGAAAATGTACTTTATATAAGAATCGAACCTCTTAAAATAGTCTTTTAAATCAGGGTGACAAGAAGGGCACATTTTGGAAAAAGCCGTTAACATCTCTGACACGCAGCCGGAGAGAGCATTGTATTTATTCTCGATGACCTTTATGTCTACTTTTGTCTGGTTGTGATAGATCTCCTCCAATTCAGCCATCAATTCATGTGCCTTCTTATCATGCGTCAAGAGCGATTTAAACGCCTCATATTTTTCTTTCAACACCGTCCCGGGAGCAAACACTTGGTACGTCCAGTGTTTAAACAGATTTGTTATAAACATAACAAAATTCCTTTAAAATATGCTTACACACCCCTGTTTTTTCTGAACCGCTAACAGGTACGACTTGGATTTTTCAGCCGGTGATTTTAACGTAATAAATTTTTCACCTCACTGGTTTGGTAAACGGCATAGCCAGCAAGTGGTGAAAATTCAGTTTATCCGGCCTGTGGTATGCACCTATCCCAATGCGTATCTTTTTCTGGTCCACATTGATTAGAAGGGTGCCCAGGATTCGATCCCAGATGGAAAAAATGGCACCGTAATTTGTGTCTCTTTCTTTTATGATCACGGAATGGTGGATCCTATGCATGGAAGGGGGTACAAAAAGAATCCACCATAGTGTTTCAAACCATTTGGGAACCTTCAGACTGCTGTGATGGAACTGGGTGCAAAGTAACACAGCGCTTTCAAATATTATCACTCCCAGGTAACTTGCGCCCAGGAAAAATATTATGCATATTTTGATGGCGGCTGAAATGGTCAGCTCCCCGATATGAAAACGGGTGGCCGATGACACATCCATATTCAGATCGCTGTGATGGACCCTGTGGAATCTCCATAGAAGAGGCATTATGTGATTTAAGAGATGCCAGACATACAGCATGAAATCCATGAAGAGGACTGTGATCAGGATCTTGATCCCGGACGGGATCTCAAGTATATTCAGTATCCCCATTTTATGAGTTTGAACATACATCGCAGTAGCGATGATAGCGGAAGAAAAGATCAGTTGCAGTAAAAAGCTATTAAACAGTGTGAGCGTGAGATTGTTTGCCCAACGTTTCCATTTGGATACGGAACTGTCTCTGTAGGGAACCAGAAGTTCCAGGACCAGAAAGAAACCAAGCCCTCCCGAGAATAATAAAAGCCTTATTGTTGATTCGTCCATTTCAAACATTTTTATTTCACCTTAAGCTTTTGCCTCCATAAGACGCCCCAGAGTTGCCAGATGGGCCTTTTCTTCCTCTGCTATATCATAGAGAACAGTCTTGCTTTCCTCATTTTCTGCCTTCTGTGAATATCTCAAGTATAGGTCCAGTGCTTGTGTCTCAAGCATCATGGCTATATTAAGCACACCCTCAACCGTGTCCATGATGGGGCTATTTTTTTCCAGGAATTCCCCGGTCGTAGTAAAATTCCTCCAATCCGTGTTCCATTCCGTAAGCGAGAATGATTATGTCAGATGCCGTCTCATCTCCGCTCAAAAGAATCATTCCCATCTCGGCCGGGCCTGCGGCTGTAAGGCCCTGCCAGGCCTTGATACCACCCTTGAGATTGTAGACTTCCTTGAACCCTTTTCCTGCCAAAAGCTGCGCAGCAGCACGGCTGCGCCCGCCCACGGCTCAGTATGGTATAACAGGTTTGTCAGGATCCAGTTCTCCAAGACGATCTGCTAGCTCGGGCAAGGGAATGAGCTTTGCTCCCGGAATCCGGGAGTTTTCGTATTCGTCTGGCTGTCTGACATCCAAAAGAGTGAATGTACCTTCTTCGTGCCCGGCCATATAGGCCTTTGCCTCCGCCGTATCCATAGACGCGACTGGCGTCAAAAATTGTTTCCAGCGCATTGTTCGTTACCTCCGACCCCTAAGAGGGGTGACTTGAATTGTGGCCCTTGAGGGATGGTTTAAAAGATCAGTTAAACCCCTTTTTTCTCAAACCAGTAAAACAGGCTGCAAAACGCGATTATCAGGACTACTATAAAGATCCAGTGGTTAATACGCAATACGCCGGGAATGGTGATTTTCCCTAAGTTCCCCCATGCAAGCACATTTGTTTTCAGGGCAGGGTAGACTTCAGCGTAAATGGCAGCACCGAACAGCATGCCGATAATCCCAAACAGGCTGTCCCATCTTCCTTCGCCTAGAGCGCCAACTGCTGTAGCAGGGCAATAACCGAGCAGGCCCCAGCCTGCGCCGAAGATGAGACCCCCTATGATATTGGCTCCAAGCGCTGTCGTTTTTGGTTTTAACGCTACCAGGCCCAGGTCATGGAGGAAATAGATGCCAACCATGGCCACTATTACCGTGGAGAGCATGAACTTTACAATTGTAAAATCTTTTAGACGAAGGACACCCAACTGTTTATCGTATCTTAAGACCTGGCCTTTCTGGAGAAGAAAACCGAAAAAGATGCCAGTAACAAGTCCCCAAAAAAGTAAGTTCATCGGTTTTCACCTCCTCCATAAAGTATTTTAGCCATAATAATTCCTGAAATAAAAAAGCAGATCAAGGCGATATAACCACTTACTGCTAATTGAGCCGAACCGCTCAATCCGTGACCGCTTGGTCACCCTCCGGCCATGCGCGCCCCAAACATGGCAATAATCCCCCCAATAAAGGCAATAATCCATCTCCTGGCTCTACTGGGCCCGAACCTTGTCTCCCACATGGGCGGTAGAGCTGTTTTCCTATAGTCTCCTGAAATTTTGGAGGAGAGTAAGGATCCAAAGAAAACACCAAAGACAAACATCCACTGCCAGTCAATTCTCACCTTTTTCTTTACAAAATATTCCATCTTTTCCACCCGATCGGGTGCAAATACCTTTTCAACCAGACCGGCTGAACGGACAAAGGTCGTGGATGCACCAAAGTACTTTCCGGTTATCAGGACCGACAGGCAAATGAGAATTCCTACCATGCCCCCCGCAACATAGGGGGACCAGCTATTTAGTTTAAACACATTCATGACCTACCTCCTGTTTGCTAAGTATACATATTTCTAAATACGGTATTTTATTAGATTTGGGTAATTTATAATCACCGCTGAGACGCAAAGGTCGCAAAGGATTTGTTCCTTTTTTGCTTTCCGCTGCGTCTAATGAATTACTGCGATATCGGTATTTAGCGTCTCTCCTATGGAAATGGCCTCAAGCCTTGAAATGATCTGTATGAAGAAAGAAGTGTTTAAATATCTCTTTGTGTTGGATCTCTATCGGTTTAAAATCATGCACAGTACCATATGTATCCCCTACCTTATGGTGATTTCCTTTGGTAAATGCGCAGCCTGACCTCCTACATCAGTTTGTTGCTCTACTATGGAGCGGCACCGTTAATGATAGACGGTAAGCCGTATAGTATTTTAGGATATTACGGACATAACGTACCGTCTCTTGCCCTACTAAGCGAAGCGCAGCTACCTCCACATTGTCAAACCATCGATTAGGATCGAACCCCGTCTTTCTGGCACGATTACGCATTAGATTCACCTTTGCCGGGCCCGCGTTATATGCGGCATAGGAAAAATACATCCGGTCCTCTGGGGAGATCCCGGGTTTGGAAAAATAGTGCTTGCGAAGGAAAGCCATATATTTCACCCCCGCATGGATGTTGTTTTCCAGTTTGCCAATCTCGTGGATACCGACGTTTTTAGATCCCGCGGTCGATTTGAGCATCTGCATGATGCCAATGGCCCCCGCCGGGCTCACCTTACTGTGGTCAAGCCCCGATTCCTGGTAGGCCTGAGCGGTGATGGCAAGCCAGTCGAAATCGTATAACCCTGCGTACTTCTTGAACAGCTCCGTTACCAGTTCCAGCTTCTTCCGCTCCTTCTCGCTGACAGGGTTTTTAATCCATTTAGTGTTCTTGTAGTAGCGCTTGAATAGCACATTGCCGATCAGGGTTCCTTTTTTGTGGTGTCTGATAAACCTGTTGAGATGCTCCAACAGTTTAGGATTATCCTTGCGCACTGCCCAGGCGATTCTACCGCCTTCGTTGATAACCAAGTCGGGCCGGAGTCGGGTTTTGGGAAAAACTTGGGACCAGAGCCGGGCGATGTGTTCGTCTGCTATGCTCATTTCAAGCACCCCTGCATTAATCATCTCGAGCAAGTCCTCGGTCTGGAGGTTTTCGTCTACCTGCTGGATGATCACCGGTTTATATCCTTGCTTTTTGAACCGATCGTTTAGATGTCGCAGGTGTTCAACATAGCTGCTACCTCGCAGGATATGAACCTGCTGCCCGGCAAGATCCTCCATATGTTTCAACCTGTCCACTGCAAAGCCGGTCACCAGGATCTCTTTCACGTGAGTTATGTAGGGCCGGGTGAAGGTGGCCAAACGTTCTCGCTCCGGTGTGATTGTCAGCCCGGCGGCGGCAATATCGCCCCTACCTTCCGAAAGGGCTTGAAGCAACTGATCGAAAGGCACCGGGATATAGACCAGTTCAGTGCGAAGCTGGCGACGGGAAACCGTCTTGTTCATGAACTCTCCGTACTGTTCCATCAGTTCGTACTCGAACCCCTGCTCGGCCCGTCCGGAGAGAAAGAAGTTGGTCCTATTATGGCTCACAAGCACCCGGATCATGCCCCGTTTGCGCATGGCGTCCAGATCTCCAGTGAACCGCCGGTTTGTGAGTTCCAGCATCGGGAAAGATTCTTTTAACGCCGCTGCCGGCAAGCTGAACGTACAGACAATCAGGAAAAAAATTACCGTTTCCAGCAACAGTTTCAGTAGTGAACGGTAAGAAATTCTATCTTGCATCTCCATTTCATCCGTTTGTAATAGCTCAGACATGAGCGCTTCAGCCTTAATTTCTTCCGTCACCTCATGTGGATACTTCAACTCATCAGGGCGAAAAATATGCAAACGTGATCAGTTTTTGTATAAATCTTACCGAGGTAGTCGGTATAGGTACGGATTAGGACAACGGTACATGCAATGAGCAAAATAATCCTAAGAGTCTTTTTCATGGGCGATCTCTTTTCGCAATTGATGAAAAGACTTGAATTCTGAAAGGTTCTACAAAACGAATTCCAGATACTTCATTTAGTGAGTCTGTAATGTCTGATTGGCACAGTGGCACTTTTTTGGTTCAAACTATCATTATTCTATTTGAGCTTTTCCAACCCACGGGTGTCTATCCCTTTTATAACTTCTTTTTCCAAATGACGTTGTTCTTCCCAGTCATTATGTTTCTTCTCTTCCATTAAAAGCTGTTGCTGCATCCCCATTCGTATCTGTCTTTCCAATGCTTCTTGTTCTGTTTCACATTGCCTAAATCCATCAGACCAACCCTGAGCATACTGGGAATCTTTCTGAAAACGTGTGACATCCTTTTTAAACTGGTCAAACATGTTGCCACCGGCCTTTTTCCCGCTATGACACCCATCATCGAAGCCGTCGGCATACGCAAGTGGGTAGCCTTGTTTGACCATGCTCTCCTTTTGAGTAACACACCCGGAAAGAGCAATTACGCAACAAATTGCGGGAATAATTAGTAACTGGTGAATTATTTTCATTCCTTTCTCCTTTATCTATAAATGTTGAGGCGCTAACGACCAAGTTAAATGGCAATTTGCTATGCCGTTTACTTGGCTTTGGTATGCTAAGTGAGTCATCAAGATCTATGAAACTGGGCATTTTACATACCTGTTTGTGACCATTCGACCAGAAAATCAGCGGAAGGCAAAAACGTCACGATTTTTGCTGTCCTCTGGACTTCGTTATGGCTTGTTTTGTACATATACTAATTTTGCGGTTGCACGGTAACATGTTGAAAGGAGACTAGGGAAATTTTCCTTGATAATAATTATGCCGTTAGCACCAATCTTACATGCCTCAATACGCATTGCCTCTTTCACATCATCTTCGCTACATGACACTGAAAACCCAGCGTCGTCGAATCTTACAGTCGCGAAAACCTCAAAATTTTCTGGTGTTCCCTCATCGGGAGAATAAACCTTTACTTCACAGTTTTGTGGCAGGGGTTGGCGAGTAGATGTGAGCTCTATGTTTTTACTATATGAACATGTTTGAATGAACAATGCCAGAGTAATAATTAAAATTGGTCTAAGTTTGTATTTCATACGCACTCCTTATTATCGATTTTTGATATTTTTAAATATAGCATTTTATTTTTAAAAGTCAAATTAGCACCTCCTCTGGGGGTGTAATTTGACTATAAGATCAGGTTTTTTCAAGTGGATTAAAGTAAGTTCTCAATAAACCCGGGTTGTATTAGCCCCCCTGGCCCAGACCTGGCCTTGATACGTTGTGAGAGAGGCTGATCGAGCATAACTGCTTCGTCAAGTTAAGATATATGGCCAACAAGTCGCACCTCCCGATCCCGTACCGGTCTCGGGACGGGGAGGAAGTCGGAATGCCCGTGCTTATTGAGATGTTACAAATTTAGTGTATACACATCAAATCGTAACATCTCAAAACGTTGGGGCAAATCCGCTGGTGTGGGGCAAATCCCGCCAATTGCGGGGTTATACGCCACCGTTATTGGCGGGGTATAAAACCCCACCCTACAATAAATCCTAATCTGTTGAGGACTTAGATAGGATACTGTTACCCCGTGAAAAATAAAGAGATTATGTGGAATTATCCCCTAAGTCGTGATAAAATTACAATAGAGTGGGTGGATACTCTCGAAGCAAGTTCAGGTTGCTTTTGTTTTACACAAATGCAAAAGAAACCGGAGAAGGGCTGGTAAAATAGGAAATGCGTTATACGAACCAATTTGACCCATCCAAGTTGATCAAGGGTACTTAATGCCCAATGGTGAAAGGGATAATTCCATTAAATAATCAAAGAGTTAACGACTTCAAAGGCTTAGCCTCATTGGTCGGCATCAAATTTGCGTATGACCTGTGTGCCGAGGAGAATTTAAACCAAGATATGATATTTTACAGCCGCTATTGGTTATTATACTCATCGGAAGGGCAACAGAAGGCGATTGGAGTTCTATTAAATGTTGATTGGAGGCGATGTAGTTATGAAAGATAAGGGATCTAATGTATCCTATAGTGGTGCACCGGTTAATTTATTTGCGGATGCTGAACGTAGCGCTGTACTAAAAGAAATAGCATTTAACATTCCGGATGTGATTTTGAAGGAACGACAGTTATGTGATCTCGAACTCCTGGCGACTGGAGCATTTTCACCTCTCGAAGGCTTTATGATCCGGGCTGATTATGAGTCTGTTCTTGACCGAATGCGCCTGCAGAATGATGTCCTTTGGCCCGTCCCGATCTGTCTGGATATATCTGATACCCAAGCCAAAACACTTGAAGCGGGCCAGTCTGTGGCGCTCAGGGATGCGGAAGGTTTTCTTCTTGCGGTCTTGCATATTGAGGATATCTGGGCTGTTGAAAAAGAAAAAGAGGCCTCAAAGATCTATGGCACCCTGGATCGAAACCATCCTGGTGTTCGATATCTCTTTGAAAATGGCAGTGACTACTATCTGGGGGGAAAAATCGAGGTTATGAGTTTGCCTCTTCACTCTGATTTCAAGCAGCTTCGGTTGGCACCTGAAGAAATCAAAGCTACTTTCAAGAGGCTCAGTTGGCAACGGATAGTGGGCTTTCAGACAAGCAACCCGATCCACCGGCCCCAGTTGGAGATAGCCATCTCTGCCATGCGGCAGGCCAAAGCCAATCTGCTCCTGCTCCCCATTGCCGGTATGACAAAGCCTGGGGATTTTGACCACTATACCCGTGTCAGGTGCTACCGTGCGGTAACACACCGCTTGCCGCCGGATTCTTTTATCATAAACCTCTTACCCCTCGCCATGCGTATGGCAGGTCCAAGGGAAGCTATTTTACATTCTATCCTCGCGAAAAACTATGGGTGCACTCATTTTGTTGTAGGGCGAAACCATGCAAGCCCCGGCTCGGATAGTCACGGAGAGCCCTTTTACGAAAGTGACGCAGCCTGCAAACTCACTGAAAAATTTAGTGAAGAACTGGACCTGGGCATTGTTCGTTTTGAGGAAATGGTCTATCTGCCTTTTGAGGATGAATACCGTTCGATAGATAAGGTGCCGGATGGGATGCAGACCATCTCTCTTTCGGGGTCTGACATTCGGGAGCGAATACGTACAGGCCGGAGGATCCCCGAATGGGCCACCTTTCCGGAAGTCACTGATGAACTTCTCCAGGCCTATCCGCCACCTCGAAAGCAGGGGCTTACGATTTTTCTGACCGGACTTTCAGGTTCCGGGAAATCCACCATTGCCAAGGTGCTCCTGTCTCGATTCCTTGAAATAGGGGATCGTCCGGTCACGCTATTAGATGGAGACGTTGTCCGTCAAAATCTGTCAAGGGAGTTGGGGTTTTCCAAAGAGCACCGAGACATCAACGTTAGCCGTATTGGCTATGTGGCAAGCGAGATTACAAAGAACAGAGGCGTTGCGATCTGCGCGCCCATTGCTCCTTATGAAGCCACAAGGGCGGGGATTAGGTCCACAATAGAAGCTTACGGAGGATTCATCGAAGTTCATGTGTCCACGCCCATTGAGGAGTGTGAAAAACGGGACAGGAAAGGGATGTACGCCAAGGCCAGGGCAGGACTGATTAAAGGATTCACAGGCGTGGATGATCCATACGAGGTTCCCGCCTCCCCTGAGGTGCGTATCGACACCACGGACCTCACCCCGGACGAGGCAGCCCAGGAAGTCCTTCTGTTCTTGGGGCAGAAAGGATATATCTAGTAGAACCGCACAAAAAATGATACCTGGAGGGTAGAAAGAATGCTTCATGCAGTAATATTGGCAGGAGGAAGCGGAACACGGTTTTGGCCTCTCAGTCGGGCGAAAATGCCAAAACAGTTGCTCCACATACTCGGGGATCGAAGCATGCTCGCCATGACCCTGGATCGGGCATGTGGCCTGATACCTGAAGAACGGATTTGGATCGTTACCACGCGTTCTCAGGCAAGCGGGATCAAACAGGAACTACACACACTTCATTTAGAAAAGCTACAGGTAATCGAAGAGCCGGCCGGCCGGAATACGGCTGCAGCTATTGGCCTTGCTGCTGTACGAATCCATCAGAATGATCCCGAAGGTGTCCTGGCGGTTTTGCCTGCTGACCACCATATTGAAAAGGAGGATCTCTTTGTTGAACTGTTGCACGCTGGTAAAAGGGTGGCTGAAGCAGGATGGTTAGTGACCCTGGGTATCAGCCCAACCAGGCCGGAGACAGGATATGGATACATTAAGAAGGGTAGCCGTATAGACTCATTAGATGTAATCAACCTCGAATTTGATGTCTTTAAAGTCTCCGGATTTACTGAAAAACCAGATCAGGAGACGGCGGAGAAATATTTACGCTCTGGCGACTTCTTCTGGAACAGCGGGGTTTTCCTGTGGCGAGCAGATCAGTTCATGGATGAGATGAAAAAATCCCTTCCCGAGCATCACAGAGGCTTGATGGAGATTGGTTCCCTTGGTGATTTTCCTTTAAATACGGATCGGGTGGAGGAGATCTACGAGGGGCTAACTGCCGTTTCAGTGGACTACGGGATAATGGAACATTCGGACAAAGTAGCTATGATCCCCGCCAACGTTGGATGGA
>MVDB01000063.1 GCA_002050025.1 Desulfobacteraceae bacterium 4484_190.2 | reverse complement strand
CACTCCCACTTTTCCAGGGCCACTTCCAAGAGCTTAGATCCTGAACACCTTGCACTTTGGGCGCAGAAAAAAGGGATCAGGGTTGTTGGCACAGGGGATTTTACTCATCCCGGTTGGGTGTCGGAACTTCAGGGCAAGATGGTCGAGGCGGAGGATGGGCTTTACCGGCTGAGGCCTGATTTCCAGAAGGGTCCACGCGATTTCTCCTAACCGGTGAGATAAGCTGCATTTACAAGAAAAATGGAAAGACAAGAAAAGTTCATCATCTCATTCTTATGCCTGACATGGCATCCGTACTCAAGCTGAACGAACAATTGGACCGGATCGGAAATATCACTTCTGATGGCAGACCCATCCTCGGCCTGGATTCAAGAGATTTGCTTGAGATCACCCTTGAAGCAAGTGACAGGGCCTTTTTTATTCCTGCCCATGTCTGGACCCCGTGGTTTTCCGTGTTCGGATCCAAGTCCGGGTTTGACACTTTGGAAGAGTGCTTTGAAGATCTTACGAGTCACATTTATGCCCTTGAGACAGGGCTATCCACTGACCCGCCCATGAATCGCCTTCTATCAGCGCTCGACAAGTATCTCCTGGTTTCCAATTCCGATGCCCATTCCCCTGGCAAACTTGGGCGCGAGGCCAATATTTTTGACACGGATCCGGACTACAACCACATGATCCGGTCCATGACTGACGGAGAAGGATTTTTAGGAACAATAGAATTCTATCCTGAAGAGGGGAAATATCACTTAGACGGGCACCGTAAATGCCAGGTCAGGTTTCGGCCTGAAGAAACCATTAAACACGACGGGATCTGTCCTGTCTGCGGGAAACCCTTGACTATAGGTGTTCTTAACCGGATTCACGAACTTGCGGACCGTGATACTCCCCAGCTTTCCAAGGATTTTTTCAGCCTCATTCCCCTGCCTGAAATACTTTCAGATATCTTTAGTTGCGGGCCAGCCACAAAAAAAGTGATGTCCTTCTATGAAAAACTGCTTTTTGATCTCGGCCCGGAACTTCAGATCCTGATGGACGTGCCCCTAAGCGATATTGAAGTTGCAGGGGGCCCTATTCTTGCCGAGGCGATCGGGAGAATGCGGCGGAATCAGGTGATCAGGGAAGAGGGTTTCGACGGCGAATACGGAATAATTCGCATATTTGAAGCCTCGGAAAAGCAGGTCATGGGCGGCCAGATGGCCCTGTTTGCACGAGAAACACAGAAAACCTCCGCCAAACCGGATCAAACCCCCCGCCTTAAAAAGACCCGCAAAAAAAAGCAAAAAGTGGTCGCAACAGAGAGTGTTTTACTATCAGACCCGATCCTTGATCCACTGAATCCGGAGCAGAAGTCTGCTGTTCTCCACCAGGACAGTCATCTTCTTGTAGTGGCCGGTCCAGGTACGGGAAAAACTATGACCCTGACCCACCGAATCGCCTACCTGATCCACAAAGGCATTGCAAAACCGGAACAGGTCCTTGCACTCACCTTTACAAGAAAAGCCGCAAGAGAAATGGAGCAAAGGATCTCCAAACTACTTGAAGGGTCTGTAAGGGGTGAAGTGAACGTCGCGACCTTTCATGGATTTTGTCTGGAAATACTTCGAAGCGAGGGAGACAAAATTGGCCTTCCCCCTGAATTTACCCTTTGCCCGGAGACCGATGCACGAAGTCTTGCACAAGCGGTCCTTTCTGAATCTGGTGCGGGCAAACGAGCCACAGGCAAGTTCATGAAGGCCCTCCCCGGCATGAAAGCAGGCTCTGTCCTGGATTTGGCAGAGCCGCAAGTCGAGAATAAACTCATGCCCTTGTTCATTAGATATCAGTCAGTGTTGAGAGACCTGGGCATGCTGGACCTTGACGACCTGGAAGTGGAAACCCTGAGGCTCTTTCGCGACCATCCCGATATCGCCTGTGACTATGAAGTGAAATTCCCATGGGCCTTTGTGGATGAATACCAGGACACCAATCTTATTCAGGTTGAACTACTGAAAGCACTTATCCGGACAGGAAAAAGCCAAATCTGTGTGATTGGTGATCCGGACCAGGCCATCTACGGGTTCCGTGGGGCAGATGTGAGAAATTTTCACCGATTTGGTGAAGATTTCCCCGGGGCCAAGGAAATAACACTTACAAGGAACTACCGTTCTACCAAAGAAATACTTCAAGGCGCTGCCTCCCTCATGGGAAAGGAAAAACCCCTTGAGTGTCAATCCTTCAACGGTGTGCCTGTTGCACTTGCGGCCTGCCGGACTGAGTCAGAGGAGGCCGAGATGATCGTGGAACATGTGGAAAGATTGATAGGAGGGACAACCTATTTCTCCTTAGATAGCGGTCGTGTGTCGTCCCATGAGGGGGACCTGTCTTTAGGATTTGGCGATATAGGAGTACTTTTCCGTCTGAACGCTCAGGGTGATGCCCTCGAAACGGCATTGCACAGGGCCGGAATTCCTTTTATTCGGTCAGGTGAAACCCCGCTGATTGCCAGGTATCCGGTCAATATCCTGTGGCGGTTTTTTCAAACCATTCAGTATCCGGATAACCCTTATTATGCGAAATTGTATAGGCAATCTCTGTCCGAAGCGGCAATTACAAGAGAGCAATCAGCCGAGGCTTTCGAGACGCACGGCGCCTTGTCAGAACTCACCGATAACGCCATAACATTGCATGATTTTGAATGCTCATCAGAGGAATCGATTGAGGCCCTGCACCGTCTTAAGCAGTTGGCAGCTAATTTTGAAGGGAATATAGAGACATTTTTAGATACCCTTTCTTTGGAGCGGGGCATCGATCACGCTCTTGTCTTGGGGGATCGCGTGGGTCTAATGTCCATCCATGCAGCAAAGGGCCTGGAATGGCCGGTGGTCTTTATTACCGGTTTGCACTTTGTTCGGAAGCAGGGATGAGGAAGAAGAAAGGCGTCTCTTTTACGTGGGTATGACACGTGTCCGGTCCCGACTCATCCTGTCCCATGTAAAACGCCGGACCCTCAATGGCCGTGTTCTTACCATGGGGCCTTCACCGTTCCTTGATGACCTGCCAAAAGACATATTGAACCCCTTAGAGCGGCGAGGATGGAAACCAAAAAAAAAGCTCCACAGACAATTGAGGCTTTTCTGATAACAACGGGTTTCAGTTTCCTTCATCCGGCCGTTCCTCTCGCCGCCACGTCACCCTCCCGTTGACACTGCAAAACTGATATAATAATATATTTTAAAATACTTGCTCTTCCAGCGAATTCGTCCTACTGCCCTTCGAAGCCATCTGGGAGGGAGAAATGGATAATACAAGGGGATGAAATAACGCGCTTGGTCCCCATTTTGAGTAAGGTTGAGGTTATAATAGGAGACTGCCGTGTAGGCGACCCAAATGCAACCCAGTAATATTCTGATCATCGACGATGAACGCGTCATCCGCGATGGGTGCCACCTGGCGCTTTCTGGCAGGGGCCACTCTGTGGACATTTGTATGAATGGAAGGGACGGGCTCGAGACGATACTTAAAGGGTCCTATGATCTGGCCCTGTTGGATATGAAGCTTCCTGATATGGACGGGATGGACATCCTGAGGACCGTGGAAAGGGAAAAACTTGGCGTGTACGTTATAGTTATGACAGGGTACTCCACAGTCCAGAATGCGGTTGAGGCCATGAAGCAGGGAGCCTTTGATTACCTTGCCAAGCCTTTCTCCGACGATGAACTCGTGCTTGCCGTGGAGAGGGCCATAGAGAAAAAGCGATTGGTTGAGGAAAATCTTGCCTTACGCCATCAACTCAGCGAACGATTTGATTTTAGCAATATCATCGGTGAAAATCCAAGGATTCTCAAGATATTTAATGAAATTCAGAAAGTCGCCCCAACAAATAGTACCGTGCTGCTCCATGGAGAAAGCGGAACAGGCAAGGAACTATTCTCCAGGGCCATTCATGCTCACAGCAGAAGGGCTACCCGACAGTTTGTAGCGGTGGATTGCAGTACGTTCTCTTCATCACTGCTGGAAAGTGAACTGTTCGGTCATGTCAAAGGTGCTTTTACCGGTGCAATTAAGGATAAAGCCGGTATTTTTGACGAGGCCGACCACGGGTCCCTTTTCCTTGACGAAGTGGGAAATCTGGATACGGATATTCAGGCGAAATTGCTGCGGGCTATAGAAACACAGGAATTCAAGCCTGTGGGTGCCAGCCATCTGAAAAAATCGGATGTCCGGATCATTGCCGCCACCAACCGTGATTTGAAGATGATGGTGGATGAGGGAAACTTCCGGGAAGACCTCTTTTACCGATTAAACGTATTTCCAATCTTTATTCCCCCGCTCAGGGAGAGAAAAGATGATATTCCAAGGCTGCTCTATCATTTCTTAAAGGTATACTGCCGCCAGATCGGAAAACAAGTAGACGGGTTCTCAGATGATGCCCTTGAGACGCTGGTAAACCACGATTGGCCTGGCAACGTGCGACAACTTAAAAACGTGGTAGAACGTCTGGTCATCATCGCCGATGACCGGGTTTTGGACTACCAAAGCCTGTCAGATCATTGGGAAATGAAACGAAATCGAACCAGGGATGCCGTTCCTGAAACCTTGGAGGAACTCAAGTCGGTCAAACGGCAGATGCTGGAGAACCAATTCGGTAAAATAGAGAGGGCCTTCCTTCAAAAAGCCCTTTCGGCTGCAGATGGTAATATCACCCAGGCGGCCAGACGAGTGGGCATACAAAGATCAAATTTTTCAGCCCTCATGAAAAAGCACCACCTGTCTGCAAATTCTGCAAAGATGACTTCAAAGCCTGGGGATTCAATGAAATAGGTATATCAAATAGGTATATCCTGTCCCCGGTCCTGTACGATTTCCAATACATCAGTATAATGATTTATACGCAAATAAATATTTGAAATAATATCAATAAATAGCCATACTCCTATCTCATCCGTATAAAAGTACATACACCTGGCCTTCACAAAGCACAGGCCAGTTTCCTGTTTATCGAATACAACCATTTGATATTAGAACAAATTCATCCGATTTTAGTTTTTTTATATTGTTTCTTATTTTTGGCACGTCACTTGCTGATAATAAGATATCAAACAACTTGGAAAACCAGAATTCAGACTTTATAAAATAAAATTAGCAGAGGAGGGATTAAAATGACAACATTACAGGAAAATACAACAATCAATAATCCGGAGCCACCCCACATTTTGGTTATGGAAGATGATGTCAGTGTGGCCAAAGGACTCGATATGGTATTGACCGAGGAAGGATATGATGTCAATTGGGCAGGTACTGGCGAACTGGCCTTAGATGCTTTCAAACAAAAGCGCTATGATTTGCTTGTGGCAGATCTCAGGCTGCCGGGTATCGACGGCATGGAAGTGATCAAAAGGGTCAAAGAGGAAAAACCCGAAACCGAGGTCATCGTGATTACGGGATATGGAACTGCTGCCACGGCTGTGGAAGCCATGAAGCTTGGGGCCAGTGAGTTTTTGCCAAAACCGTTCACTGAAGATCAAATTAAGGGAGCAGTTGATGGAGCGCTGAAAGAACATACCGCAAAACCTGCTCGAGCCGTCATCAAAGAGGCCAGAACAGAGGAAGAAAAACTCATCCAAAAGAGGGAAGTCATTCAGGCGCTAAACCGGACTGTAGAAGATAGGGGTTTTTGGACCGAATTGATGAAAAACGGATCCGAGGCCTTGGAAGGGTACCAGTTATCTCTCGAAGCCAAGGCTGCCATCGTTTCTGGTGACCTGAAGTGGATTAACGAACACGTGGGGGGACTCACCCAAAAGCAGCTCATGTTCATTTATAAACGCCTGGAGCGGGAAGCCTGGTAATCTATTTTAGACATATGCGACTCTCATTATTCTGAGATGGTCGCCAAGCTAATCCAAAAAATCCGGTTTGTGAAAAGAGCCGGGTTTTTTGGTAGTTGCTAAGGATAATTGGTTGACAGCGATATGTTTTCCGCGTAAAAACTGGACAGCTTTTTAGTTTTTGAAAGACGGGGGACCCGTCCGTCGTGGCACCCCTGTTAAAGGTGGTTTATCCATGAGTTCTTCGACTTCTTTTGAAGGCTATTTTAACGTCATCAGAAACATTATCGGAGCAATGCACTCCCTCACCGGGCTCCAGGATGTGCTCGATGTGGTTGTTACCCAATCTACTCGGGGCCTTAAGGCGAAGGGTGCGCTTCTCAGGATTCTCAACAAGGAAACCAACCGGTTCGAGGTGCGGGCAGCCGCTGGATTGGGCCAGCGGTATCTGAATAAGGGCCCTGTCACCACGGAAAAAATCTTGTCTACCCTGTCAGAACCGGGTAATGTTTACATCATTACCGACATTTGGAACGCCCCCCGGATTGAATATCCGCAACAAACCTGGGACGAAGGGATTCGCATGATACTCGATATGCCATTAGCCATCGATGAACATGTGACGGGTCTTATGCGAATTTACCTTACAGAACAGCGTGAACTTTCCGATGATGAACTCGATTTTCTCAAGACCATTGCGATGCAATGCGCCTGCGTTATTGAGCGGGTCCACCTCATTGAAAGCCAACGGGCGCACTTCACGACCCTGGCAACCCATATGGAGAAATTGTCATCGTTAGGCCGTATGGCGGCGGGAATTGCCCACGAAATCAACAATCCCCTGGGTGGCATCCTGCTTTTCAGCTCCAATATGGTTAAGAAGGTTCCGGAGGGCGACCCCCTTGAGAAAGGATTGAAAATTATCATCAGGGAAACGCAGCGGTGTAAAGCCATTATCCAGGGGTTACTCGAATTCGCACGGCATGGAAAGCCTCAAAAGGCCCCTGCAAACATCAACGATATTGTTGAAACCGCCTTAGGCATTGTGGAAAACCAGTTTTACTTGCGGCATGTTACCGTCAAAAAAGAGCTGGCTCAGGATATGGTAAAGACGTTATTAGACAAAAATCAGATAGAGCAGGTAGTTATCAATCTTCTGCTCAATGCCCTGCACGCCGTTGAAGACCATGGTCGGGTTACTGTTAGTAGCTCTGCGGATCTGTTGCACAACAAGATCACGGTAGAGATTGGCGACAACGGCTGCGGTATTCCCGCAGAGAACGTGAAAAAAATCTTCGAACCTTTCTACACAACCGGCGCTAGCGGAACCGGTCTGGGGTTATCCGTTAGTTATGGGATCATCAAGAATCATGAGGGAGATATTGACGTCTTCAGTGAAGTTGCCAAAGGCACTCGTTTTACGATTCAATTCCCCGTCCTCGCTGAAAACCCAACGGAAAGGATGGCGCATAATGAAAATGCTTAACATACTGGTTATAGACGATGAAGACGTTATTTGCGAAGCCTGCGAGTTGGTGCTGTCAGAAAAGGGACACACTGTAACCTTAAGGAAAAACGGAAGGGCCGGATTGGATGCCATTCGTGAGGGCATGTATGACATTCTTCTGCTCGACATGAAGTTGCCGGACATCGACGGCATGGATATCCTGAAGGCCATCCAGAAAGAAAATCCCAAACTGTGTACCATTGTCATGACCGGGTACTCCAGCATATCAAATGCCGTTGAGGCAATGAGAAAGGGGGCTAATAACTATCTGGCCAAACCGTTTACAGACGATGAACTTTTGAAAGCCATCGAAGAATCCTATGCCAGTCATTGACATATAGACGAGAAATCATACGAATCTGTTATGGTTGGCTTGATACGATTAAATCTCTGCTGCGGATGTCAAAGCGGTAAAACGTCTCCCGTACATGATCGAGAGCAGCGTTGACTATGAGATTTACCTCTGATAATTTAACAGTGATTCTTTGAAGATTTTTTCTTTTGGAGGGAAAATATTATGAAAAAAACACATATTTTAGTAATGGAAGACGACCAGGCCATCTCTGCGGCATTAGATATGATTTTAACTGAAGCAGGTTATGACGTTGACGTTGCTGAAACGGGTGAGGCTGCTCTTGAACTTTTCGAGAAAAAGCAATTTGATTTGATTATAGCAGACTTGAAATTACCAGGTATTAACGGTATGGAAGTCATAAGACAGGTTAAAGAAAAAAAACCGGAAATGGAAGTTATTGTAATCACGGGTGTTGGTACGCAACCGATAGCAGAGGAAGCCTTGGAATTGGGAGCGCATGATTTTCTGCCCAAGCCATTTACTGACGATCAGATAAAGACCGCTATTACCGAAGCACTTAAACAACATGATGCCGGTCCTTTCCGTCTTTTCTCATTAATTCAAAAGCGAGAAGTTCTTGCCGTACTAAGTCGTGCGGCTGATGACAAAAAATTTTGGAGCGATTTAATGGCATTAGGCTCTAAAGCGTTGGACAAAGCCCAGTTGATAGGTGATGCCAAAGCAAAACAACTGAGATTTATTTTCAAGCGATTGGAGAGGGAGGCCTATTGACGATTTAAAATGATGGCATACCTTCGGAGCACAAAAAAGAGCCCCCCATAGTTCCTGAAATGAGAGGCTCTTAAGCGGTACTCGCCTATAAATCAGTGTAGTGTAGGACATTTATGTCTTTAGAAAGGTCTTCACGAATTTGGCCCAGTTTTTTCCTTTCAATTCTCCAGAAATATCATCTACTGAAACCCCACCATCTGCTGCAATCCTCAGATCTTCATTGGCCAAGGAAAAAAGCTTTTCTCTTTCTTCACTCAGATATTTACTGGCCTCCTCGCCATAAAATAGACTTTTCAGATTTTTTCGCAATTTGGTTGGTTCAATTATGAACAGCCAGCCCTTTTCATAGGGAAATTCGTTCGCTAATTCGGGCTGGTCCAGCAGTTCATTGTTTATATGGGACACGATACCATCAATTGGTGAGAGGACTTGTGCCGCCTGTCCATTTTTTCTCACTTGGAAACCCACTTCACCCTGCTTCACCTCATGCCCAATGTTAGGGAGTTCTATCCTGCTAAGCCTTCCCAAAAGTCTTTGGGCAAAATCGTCCAGACCCACCCTGACACGGCCACCATATTCGGGTTTGGCCCATGTATGCCCTTCATGGTAGTAAACCCCTTCTGCCAGATCAAAGCCACCCACATCGCTCCTGGCATGCACAGGAAGGGCCTCTACCTGCAAACGTTCTTGCATCATCTGGTCAAAAGAGCAGCTTCCACACTCATAGGCATTGGGGCAAATTTTACGGGCTACCTCCCCGGTAATCATATACCGGCATTTTCGTTGAGAAGCGGGAAGCTGCATCATCTTATCCACCCAGGTTGCAGTAAATTTGTCCGCCGGAGTATCAATGGAAGCGGCTACCACGACAGATTCCTTTTGTCGGGCAACCTTAACCTGCATCGCATGATCGTATACACAGGTAGAACAATCATAATTGTTATCACAAAGTTTGTATGAAACCACACCCGCCTCCATCCACACACACTTCTTTTTTCCGGGTGGAACAATCTTCATTGATTCTCTCTTATCCTTGCTTACCATTTTTGTGCCCTCCCAATTAGTAAATTCATCCTTTTTTTGATGTTGAAATGTTAAAACAGCAAGGTCCATGCCAATAAAGCCTATGGGCCATCAGAACCTTCCAACATATTGATTTCATATGATTATTGTCACACAATGATTTTATATGAATTTTATATGTCGCCATGTCAGTTTGTGGAATATTTCGGCAAATATAATCCAATCAAGAATGGCAGTGGGACTAACATACTAATAATTCAATTGATTCATGAACTGTCGCAAAATTAGACACAATGCCTATAATTTCGGCATCAAGTAATTACCCTCGCGGCTTAATTTCTCAAGGCGCCATTTAAAGAGTTCAAAACAGGTAGGGCAAAATTCAGGTTGTTTGAAGTCTGTGTCTTCAATTCGGGTTGAAGAATGCATGACGCAGCGCCGATCTCTGCAGTGGGTGAGACCGAGGCAGTGACCCAGTTCGTGTAACGCTGTTTTCTCTATACGGGTCATCAGGAGGTCCCGATTTGGGGGTTGGTTGTAAAACTGGGGGAGAAGCCGGTATAAGGAGATTAGTGAGCATTTGCCTTTAATCTGTGCTAGCCCAAATACGTATTTGAGGATAGGCACAAATAGGTCCACACGGGTAACACCCATAAAACTCAAGGTATCATGGGGACAACACTGAAGAAGATGCTTCAAAATCACCTTAGAATTATACTGATGCCGTGTTTCATCATAGGCATAAGTAGGGTTTTCCATTCTCGAGGAAATCCTGCAATCAAGGCCACATCGTTTCTTTATACATTCTGCGATGTGGTCCAGAATATCCTCTTCAACAAAACCGATGGGGCAAATAGCAACGCATTTTGACAAGGCGATTTAGGGTTACCCCCTTGTGATTTTATACTTTTCTATCTTATTGTAGAGCGTCTGGCGATCAATATCCAGCTCGCGGGCTGCGCGGCTAATGTTCCAATCAGTTTCCTCCAGAATTCTCTCAATATGCATTTGTTCCATTATCTTTAGAGATTTGGGCAATTTCTCAGGGACTAATTCTTTGCGTGAAAAGGGGAGATCATCTGCCGCAATCTCTTTACCTTGACCGATCACAAGGGCCCTTTCAATGACGTTTTCCAATTCCCTCACATTTCCGGGCCAATCGTAATCTAATAACAATTTCAGGGCCGTGGGGGCTATTTTCAGTTTTTCTTTGTTCATCTCCATGCAGTACCTCCGGATGAATGTCTCTACCAGCAGTGGTATGTCCTCTTTTCTCTCTCTTAACGGTGGGACATGGATAGAGATCACGTTCAGGCGGTAATAGAGATCTTCACGAAATCGATTTTCTCTTATAGCCTTTTGTAGGTCACGGTTTGTCGCTGCCAAGATACGCACATCTACCTTTATTACCTCCTCCCCGCCCAGACGCCTGAACTCCTTTTGTTGCAAGACTCTCAGAAGGTCAACTTGAGTTTTAAAACTGATGTCTCCAATTTCATCCAGGAAAATGGTGCCCTTATCGGCCATCTCAAAGCGGCCTTTTTTTGTATGCTCTGCACCGGTAAATGCTCCCTTTTCATAACCAAAAAGTTCACTCTCCAAAAGAGAATCGGGCAATGCTCCACAGCTTACCGCAATAAAAGGCATGTAACAGCGACTGCTGTTCCCATGGATGGCCTGAGCAATAAGTTCTTTCCCTGTGCCGCTTTCGCCGGTGATGAGCACTGTAGAGTCAGTAGGTGCAATTCGAGTAATTAATCCAAAAACTTCCTGCATTGTGCCGCTTTTTCCAATAATTTCACCATATTGATATTTTTCTTCAAGCTTCTGGCGGAGCAAAATATTTTCAAGTACCAATTCTTTGTGTGCTACAATTTTCTTTATATGCATTTCTATCTCGTCCGGGTCAAACGGTTTGACCAGATAATCAAACGCCCCTTCCTTCATGGCTTGAACGGCTGTATCTATGGTAGCAAATGCCGTCATCATGATTACTTCAGCCTCCGGCATTATTTTTTTGAGCCTCTTCAAGGTCTCGAGACCATCCATACCCGGCATTTTTAGATCCAGCAAGATCACATCCCAGCTATTTTCCTGGGCCATGGAAACAGCAACCTCGCCGCTTGATGCCAGACCCACCTCATAGTCATCCTCCATCAACCAATCATTAAGGCTTTCTCGCACGGCTGCTTCGTCATCAACAACGAGAATTCGGGATTTTTTGATCATTAGCTGTTTCCTCCATGGTTCATAATCTTGACATACTTAGAAACATAGACCCTCTCTCCCAGCCTCCTATGACGTGAGCAATGCCAATAAAATCAAAGAATTGAAGCCAAGTGGAGCAATTTCTCAATAAGTTCGGGCATTCACAACCGAATTAATGCCTTGAGCGAATGACAATGGCTGTGTCCCCTTTCGGAGTTTAGGCGTAAGCCTTTTATAAAATCCTTACGGATAAAATCCACCCGGACTTATTGAGATGTTACTAAGTGGAGCTCATTAAAAAAACTTTCCGAGTCAGGAAATGGGTAGGACAACCTTAAAAGAGCTCCCCTTTTTAAGTTCACTTTTCACTTCTATGGATCCATTGTGTCTGGCAATAATCCCGTAGGCTATCGAGAGCCCAAGGCCCACACCTTTACCCTCCTGCTTGGTAGTAAAGAACGGTTCAAAAATATTCTTAAGGTTTTCCTTGGAAATGCCGCAGCCAGTATCTGAAATCACGACATCCAAAAAACCATCCCTTTCAGAGCGCTTAACTGTTACAGTAAGGGTGCCTCCTTTTGCCATGGCCTCTGAAGCGTTGCCCATTAAGTTCAGAAGAACCTGTTGAATTTGCTTAGAATCGCATTGAACGTTAGGCAAGTTCGGTTCAATTTCCTTCACAATTTTGATTTCTTCCAATTTTAGCTCGTGTGTAATAAGAGCCAGGGACCTTTCTATAATTTTTTTCATGCTGTGGGTTTCGATGGCGGTTTTAGACTGACGTGAAAAGGCCAGAAGATTTTTCACTATTTCTCCGCACCTGGCCGTTTCCAATTCCATTGTGGATAAATAGCGAGAAATATCTCCAAGTCTTTCTTCAGTGAAGCGATCCCTGGCAATAAGCTTCATCATCAACCTGATGTAAGTCAAAACGGCAGAAAGAGGATTATTTATCTCATGTGCGATAGTTGCGGCCAATTTACCCAGTGAGGCCAGTTTTTCTGAACGAATAACCTGTTCTTGGGCCTCTTTGAGTTCTTCATAGGCCTTTTTAATATGATCATACAGGCGTGCATTATCAACAGCCACTCCTATCTGGTTCCCGACAGCCGTCAAGAACTCCATATGACCGGTTGAAAATCTGAATTCGGAATGGCTGGACACACACATCACTCCCACTGGCTCCCCTTTAGAGATCAGGTAGACATAGATCGTGGACTTAAGGCCCTCCTTTACAATAAAATCCACATAAGGATCATCAAATTCCTGTAAGTTGTCAACAAGCCTTGTCTTACCGATAGAAACCGTCTGCCCCAAGAATCCCGCTCCCACCTTGCGGGCTCTGACAAGGTTCTCTTCAATGAATTTGGTTGAAAAACCTTTGTGAGCCGCCAGATTGAGCATCTCTCGCTTCTTGTCAAGTAAATAGATTCTAACACTGTCAGCTTCAAGGACCTCAAGCAGTTTATTGATGGTGTTATTGAGCACCTCATTTAAATCCAGACTGCTGCTCACGGTCATAGAGATGGCATTCAGGGCTGCAAGTCTGATACTACGCCTCTCGATTTGTTGCTGAGCCCTTTTTATTTTTGTGATGTTCCTTATAATAAGCACATAGCCGGCAATATGCCCGATTACACCCAAAATCACATTTGATGTAATCAGGATGTCAAATACCTTTCCCTGCCGGCCCACAAGATGCGTTTCGAATTCAGTAACAAATCCTTTTTGGGTGAGTGCTTTCCGTAACTGATAGAGATTTTCTTTGTTTTCAAATAGTTGCAAGGCTGATTCCAGTGACAACAGCTCCTTTTTTTTCTTATATCCCAGTATCTCGACCCCTGCCTGATTAACTTCGATGATCTTGCCATTGGAGTCAGTGAGTATGATCCCATCACGAGAACG
Organism: Desulfobacteraceae bacterium 4484_190.2; assembly: GCA_002050025.1. Classification (GTDB taxonomy): domain Bacteria; phylum Desulfobacterota; class DSM-4660; order Desulfatiglandales; family Desulfatiglandaceae; genus 4484-190-2. Next base: position 3,025 of record MVDB01000063.1, on the reverse strand, counting down.
CTCAAATATGGTGCGATATCTCTCTTCGGATTTTTCCAAGTGTCTCAAGCGATCCGTAATCAGGCCCTCCAAGTTGCCTGTGATGCGGTTCAGCTCCTCTTGAAGACGCTTTTTTTCCGTGAGGTCAGTAGCGGTCTCCAGGATATAAGCAATCTTTCCCCGGTCATTCTTTACCGGCGTGGCCTTTACACGCATCTGTGCGATCTTACCGTTCTTCATTGCGAAAATCTCTTCGTTCCAGTGAGCTTTGTCATCCTGATAGCACATTTCCATCAAACAATTCTCGCACCTCACATCCCTGTTTTTCAAAACCTGGTAGCAAAGCCCGCCAGGGTCCATGCCAAATTTATTTTTGAAGAGATCGTTAGACATGATGATTTGATAGTCTTTATTAACGGCAATCACATAGTCGGTGACGCTTTGGAGGAGCGCTTGATAGCTTTTTTCTTGCTGTAGAAGATTTTTCGAATTTCTCATCCTTTAATTACCCTGAGAATTGAACGGTTACTTGTTACTGGCCCGAACTGCACAACTTAGTGTGAATTTCTGTCTCATTTGAAAAACAAGCGATAAATTTAAATTACATCATAAAAAACAGGCGATCAAGCAATTTATAAGTGGAGAATTTCCTTGACTTACAAAATCCTTTTTGTATAAAGAACCATGTGATTTTAAATTTTTTTCAAGCAGTTAAGGGATTAAGTAGTAACATCTCAATAAGTACGGACATTCAAAACCGGATATAGACCTTGAGCGAATGATAATAGATCTATAGCCTTTCGGAGTTTAGGCCTGCCCGCCAGTGCCAGGCGATGGCAGGCGGGCGTAAGCCTTTTATAAAATCCTTACGGATAAACTCCACCCGAACTTCTTGAGGACTTACATTAAGTGAGGTGCTTTTATTAGTAAGGAGCGAGTAATGGAAGAAAAAAAGATCAAGAACGTCCAGGGCTCAGTGATGGTTGTTGGTGCTGGAATCGCCGGTATGCAGGCTGCTCTGGATTTAGCAAATTCCGGTTTTTATGTTCATCTCGTGGAAAAATCCGCAGCTATAGGTGGGGTGATGGCGCAGTTGGACAAGACATTTCCAACCAACGACTGCTCTATGTGAATAATTTCCCCAAAACTGGTCGAGGTCGGCCGGCATATTAACATTGAACTCTATACGCGTTCAGATGTTCTCAACATTGACGGGGGAGAGGGAAACTTTCAGGTAACACTTCAGAAGTACCCCCGCTATCTTGATCTTGATAAATGCACAGGCTGTGGCGACTGCGCCGAGGTATGTCCTGTTGTGCGACCCAGCGAGTATGATGCGGGTCTGGGGAGCCGCAAGGCCGTTTACAGACCTTATGCTCAAGCCATTCCTGGCGCCTTTTGCATAGAAAAATTTGATAAGGCCCCCTGTAGGCTGGCCTGCCCGGCTAATCTGAATGTGCAGGGTTATGTGCAGATGGTGAAGGAAGGAAAGTACAGGGAAGCCATTGAAATCATCATGCGGGATCTCCCATTGCCCGGTGTACTTGGCCGTGTCTGCCCTCATCCTTGTGAAAAAAGCTGCCGCCGTCTTGAAGTGGATGAGGCCATTGCCATAAGGGAACTTAAAAGAATTGCTGCTGATCATGTAAAACTTAGTGACATTCCTGTGCCTGAAATAACACCAAGGGATGAAAAGGTGGCAATCATTGGCTCAGGCCCCGCTGGTCTTACCGCAGCATATTTTCTTGCCCTGGAAGGATATCAGGTGAGTGTCTACGATGCCATGCCCGAGGCGGGCGGAATGATGCGTTATGGCATTCCCGAACACCGACTGCCGCGGTCTGTACTGGATACGGAAATCGAAAATCTTAAACGTTATGGAATAGAGATTCATAACAATACGGTCATTGGTAAAGATCTTACCATCCAAGAACTCCAGGCACACGGGGCTAAGACGATCTTCCTGGCCACCGGGGCATGGAAAGGTCTGAAAATCCGTATACCTGGTGAGGAGGCTGCGGAGGGTGTTGCCGATGTCACCTCTTTTTTAAGAGAGGTCCAACTGGGGAATTTAAAGAAGGTAAAGGGCAGGGTGGTGCTTATTGGAGGGGGTCACTCTGCTGTGGATGGCGCCCGTGTGGCACTCAGACTGGGCGCAGATGAGGTCCACATCCTTTACCGTCGTTCCCGATTAGAGATGCATGCAGAACCTGAGGAAGTGGAGGAGACAGAAAAAGAAGGAGCAAAATTCCATTTCCTGGCAGCTCCTGTAAGGATTGTAAGTGAAAATGGCAAGGTTTCCGGAATTGAATGCATCCGTACCCGCCTGACCGAACCGGATACTACGGGCAGGCGAAAACCAATTCCGATAGAGGGCTCGGAGTTTTTCGTGGAGGCAGATCATATAATTCCAGCTATCGGGCAAGAACCTGATCTTGATTTCTTAGGGAAAGATGACGGACTGGAAGTATCCAAGTGGAATCTACTGGTGACCGATCCTGAGACGCTGCAAACCAATCGACCTGGAATCTTTGCCGGTGGTGATGTGATTACCGGTCCGGCCACAGTTATTGAGGCGGTGGAGGCAGGCAAAAGGGCAGCCAAGTATATGTGTAAATATATGCAGGGTGAAAAACTTCCCACAGAATGGCAGGAGGAGCCCCCTGTAGGAACTAATTGGGTGGAAATTCCGGAAGATGAACCTACCAGACCGAGGCTGAAGACCCCAACTCTGCCTATGGAAAAAAGACTTTCAGGATTTGAGGAAGTGAATCTTCTTGCTGATGAACAGGCTGCCCAGGAAGAGTCAGCCCGTTGCCTCAACTGTGGGGGATGTTGCGAGTGTTACCAGTGCGTGACAGCCTGCAAGGCCAATGCAATTACTCTGGAGACTCACGCGCAGCAGGAGAAAACAGTCTCTATCCATGTTGGTTCAGTAATATTGGCCCCCGGATTCAAGTCCTTTGATCCCAGCAAGTACGATACCTACTCATACACCTCCATGCCCAATGTGGTGACTTCCCTGGAATTTGAACGGATCCTATCT
>MVDB01000062.1 GCA_002050025.1 Desulfobacteraceae bacterium 4484_190.2 | reverse complement strand
TCCGGTGAAGACCGGAGTCCAGAAACTCTGTAATTAATTGAAAAAACTGGATCCCGGCTTTCGCCGGAATGACAAAAATGGTGTTTTTCAAATTTTTACGAGACTGTCAACTTTAGCCCACTTTAGTCACTTCTTATGTAAGTTCTCAATAAACCCGGGCTGTATTAGAAAATCCCCCTCAATCCCCCTTTGCAAAAGGGGGAAGCGGTCGGAATGCTTCTTATTCCCTATCATATTGAAAAAGAAAGATAAACATAAAGTACGGGGATGCAAAAGAGCAACCCATCGATCCTGTCCAGAATTCCACCGTGTCCCGGAAGTATATGGCCTGAGTCTTTTACCCCAGAATTTCGTTTTAGCATGGACTCGGATAGATCCCCTATCTGTCCTGCCACAGACAGGGATGCGGCCAGAATCAGAATATTAATATTGAGTCGGTGCAGGGCTATGATTCTCAAGAAAAAGAAAGCAACAATTAAACTACTTAAAAGTCCTCCAATGGCTCCTTCCCACGTCTTCCCGGGGCTGATGGCTTCATAGAGCTTGTGTTTGCCGAAAAGTTTTCCAGCGTAAAGAGCGCCGGTATCACTCGCAAAGATGACAGCCAGGAGAAAGAAAATCCAGATACTGCCTTTAGGATAGTACCGGTCAATATGCAAAAGCATTGTCAGGGGGATACTTACGTAAAGGGGGCCTAATACTGCTTTGCCGATATCTGACGTCCATTGTTGACTGGGAGCCGGATGCGTTAACATGTAGTAAGCCATGGGGACGAATGCCCAGAGCACAATAACTACAGGTACGAGCAAAATTTGGCGTTCGAAGATCACGACAAACACCAAAAACGTAAGAAAATAGCTGGACCACCGGACAAACTTCGGAAGGCCAGGAGCGGTCATTCTGTAAAACTCAAATAGGCCAACCAGGGATACGAGATAGAGGAGTGTATAAAAGGGCAATCTGAGTTGGCAGGTTATAAGGAAAACAAGAATGGGTATGGCAATTATACCCGTAAGCCATCGTTTCAAATGCATGCCCCGAACCTTCTTTCCCTTTTCTGAAAATCCTGGATAGCCGCTAAGTATTCTTCTTTGCCGAAGTCTGGCCAAAGGGTGGGTGTGACGTAGATTTCAGTATAAGCAATCTGCCACAGAAGGAAATTACTAACACGATATTCACCGCTTGTTCTGATGAGTAAGTCAGGATCGGGCATGTCTGACATATACATGAACTTTGATATCAGTTGTTCCGAGATGTCATTGGCAGATATCCCACCATCTTCGATTCTCGTGGCTATTTTTTTGATAGCGTCTGCGATTTCTTGCCTCCCCCCATAGCTGAGAGCCAACGTGAGGACCATGTCTTTGTTGGAGGCGGTTTTTTCGATGGTCTCAAGGAGTATTTTCCTTGTATCAGCAGGTAGCTTCTGGGTCCTTCCTATGGTTTCGAGCCGTATGCCGTTTTCCTGCATCTCTTGCAGTTCGCCCTTGAGAAAACGCTTCAGGAGCTTCATGAGGGCCTGAATTTCAAGTTTAGACCTTTTCCAGTTTTCTTATTTTATTTGGATCAATCAAGGTCATATTGTCCTGTTTGTAGATGCAGAGAATTGAAAAAAATTGAGGATTTAAGGAATTGAGGTAAGTTCTCAAAAAGTACGGGAAGATATTGGGCCATGCGGGTCTCTTTTTTAAAGGGCGCAAAGCCCTGCCTCATTTCATTGAACGGCGGATTAGCCTTAAAATTCATCTGAGGACAACCCCATAAGAAATCATTTCCGGTAACGCCCATCCTTTCCGCCTGTTCTGAGGTAGTATTTGAGAGTCGCGGGGGCGTTAATCGAGCGGTGGTATCCTTTTTATTGCGCCCTTTAAAAAAGAGATCCGCATGGCCCCCAGGGAATAGAAATATACCCGCACTTTTTGAGATGTTACGAATTGAGGAGTTAGAATTCCATTATTTCTTTTTCTTTTTCGGCAGTAATTTCGTCTATTTTCTTTATAAAGTCGTCCGTTATTTTTTGTACATCATCATGGGATTTGTACAATTCATCTTCTGAGATTTCTTTTTCGTTTTTCAGCTCTTTGAACGTTTCATTGGCGTCTCGCCTGTGGTTACGGAGAGCAATTTTGCTCTCCTCTGCCATCTTTTTTGCCAATTTTGCCAGCTCTTTTCGCCTTTCCTCGGTCAATGGGGGGATGGCTATCCTGATAATTTTGCCATCATTCATGGGGGTCAGACCCAATTCGGATTTCAGAATGCTTTTTTCTATCTCCGCAATTATAGACTGATCCCAGGGCTGAATGGTGATAAGCCTGCTTTCAGGCACAGAAATTGATGCAACCTGTTCCACCGGCATTTGAGTATCATAACATTCGACCTTAATACCGTCCAGTAACGCTGTGGAAGCACGACCAGTTCTTATCTTTTTGAAGTCTTTTTTCAGGGCTTCCCCGGTCTTGCCCATTTTTTCCTGCAGTTCGGAAATAATTTCATCCTTCATGATGGTTCCCCTGTTATTAAAGTCCCAACTTTTTCTCCGTTAATGGCATTTATGATATTACCTTTTACCCTAAGGTTAAAGACAATTATCGGCAATTCCTGATCCATGGCCAATGAAACAGCGGTCAGGTCCATAACCTTTAAATTCCTTTTTATCACCTCACGGTAAGTCATCTGGGAGAATTTTCTGGCAGAAGGCTCTAATTCAGGGTCAGCGTCATAAACTCCGTCCACCTTTGTTGCCTTCATGAGGATATCAGCGTCAATTTCCATAGCCCTGAGAGCTGCCGCAGTATCTGTTGTAAAAAAGGGGTTGCCGGTGCCAGCCCCAAAAAGCACAATGCAATTATTGGACAGGTGGCTGATAGCCCTCCCTCTCACATAAGGCTCGGCAATCTTGATCATATCGATGGCGGTCATGACTCTTGTTTCGGCTCCGATACTCTGTAACGCTTCACTTAGTGCAAGGGCATTAATAACAGTTGCCAACATGCCCATGTAATCAGCCACAACGCGTCCCATGCCGTATTTATCAGACTGTAGCCCCCTGAATATATTCCCGCCGCCAATCACAATTGCCACTTCGACCCCAAGTTTGTGTACTGACGATATCTCAGATGCCATTGCTTCAAGCACTGAGGGGTCGATGCCAAAGGATTCTTCCCCCATCAGGGCCTCTCCGCTTAATTTCAGCAGGATGCGCTTGAAACAGGGCTGTTTAGCCTTCATCCACATACTCCTGAAGTATCCATTTATTAATTAATCCCAGCGCTGCTATGCGTGTTAGATAGTGATTTGTGATGTCCTATTGAATAAAGTTCAAATGACAAAATCCAAATGTCAAATCAAATCCAAAACCCCAATGGCAAAATGTTTTCCAAAACGATCAACTATATATTTCTTTCCCAACATATCAATAAGCTTGGGCATTCCGGCTGCTTCCCCCTTTTGCAAAGGGGGATTGAGGCCTCCGGCGCGTAGGGCCTACGGCTCGGAGAGGGGATTTTTCTAATACAGCCTGGACTCTTATTGAGAACTTACTCTTTTTCCCATTGTGCATCTTCGCTGGTGTGGGCTGCGTTTGAATTAATAGGTTGCCATATATTTTTAAGTATTTGACATTTGACATTCATTTGAAATTTGGGCTTTGATCTTTGTAATTTAAATTCATTTTATTTACATATTTGGAACCTTTTAGGGTCACCATTCAAGCCACACCTTTTAGAGGGTGGTAGTTGATTATTGCCTGCTGCGTACTGCATTCTGCCTACTCCAGCGAAGCAGAGCTAATCAGATTCTCCGAGCTGGAATCGAACGAACCGGCGCATCACAATATTTTCCCCTGTCTTGGCAATCATCTCATTTATGAGATCCTGAATGGTGATATCGGGGTTTTTAACAAAAGGCTGCTCCAGGAGACACGCCTCAGAAAAAAACTTTTTCAGCTTTCCTTCCACAATTTTTTCGATCACTTTCTCAGGCTTGCCCGATTCTTTCGCCTGGGAGGCATAAATTTCCCTTTCCCTTTCAAGGATATCCTGGGGGATATTTTCTCGATCAATGGCGGCTGGACTGGTCGCTGCAATCTGAATGGCCAAGTCTTTCACAAAACTCGCAAACTCTTCATTCTTACCTGTAAAATCGGTTTCACAATTCACTTCCACAAGGACTCCGATCTTACCTCCGGCGTGGATGTAAGACATCACCTGTCCTTGAGATGTAGTGCGGCTACTCCGCTTTTTGGCGGTTGCAATGCCTTTTTTGCGCAAATAATCAATAGCCTTGCTAATATCTCCATCACATTCTTTAAGGGCCATCTTGCAGTCCATGATGCCGACGCCCGTCTTTTCTCTTAACTCTTTTATCTGTGAAGTGCTAACTGCCAATTTAAATCTCCCTTCGTTTGTGGATTGACTATTGACTGTTGTCAATTGCCTATTGTTGGTTTGTGATTTCCAATCATCAATCATCAGTCTCAACGGCTGTTTCCTGAGATTCTACCTCAACAGCTGTTTCTGTTTCTTCCTTTTTTGGGAGAATTATGACTTCAGGGCCTCCCTCTTCACTTTCATCGGATACAATTACCTCTGCTTCGGTAATTTCTTGTTCTTTAAGCTTTTCAGCCTCTGCCCTTAATCGCTCTTCGGCCAGGTTATGTCCTTCGATGCATGCATCGGCAATCTTTGAGCAAAACAATCTGATGGCTCGAATGGCATCATCATTACCTGGGAGGATAAAGTCTATTTCGTCAGGATCGCAGTTAGAATCTGCAATGGCGATCACCGGAATTCCAAGTTTTCTGCCTTCTTTAACGGCGATTTTTTCTCTCCTGGGATCAACTACGAAAATGGCCCCGGGTAGTTCGTCCATATTCTTTATACCCCCGAGGTTTCTTTCCAGCTTAAACAACTCCTTTTCCATCTTTAGGATCTCTTTTTTAGTATAGCGGGTTATGGATCCATCCTCTTTCATACGTTCAATATCTTTCAGGCGTTTGATGCTTTTTTTGATGGTTTGGAAGTTAGTAAGTGTGCCTCCCAGCCAGCGGTTTACTATATAAAACATGCCGCAACGTTCACTTTCTTCGACAATAGAGTCATGCCCCTGTTTTTTTGTGCCTACAAAAAGAACCGGATACCCTTCAGACACTGTCCTCACAACGAATTCATAGGTGGTCTTGAAAAGCCTGACGGTTTTTTGAAGGTCAATGATATGGATCCCATTGCGTGCTCCAAATATGTAAGGTTTCATCTTTGGGTTCCAACGTCTTGTCTGGTGTCCAAAATGAACACCTGCCTCCAGAAGTTCTTTCATGTTAATAACTGCTGCCATTTAATCCTCCTTAGATCTCTCATGCCACGGTTTTTCCTCTGCTCAGAATGTCATGCACCCTGAGGCATGCAGGGCACCCGGCAAAATTCTGAGCATGTGAATTTTATATATCAGATTTCGACCTTGAGCTTCTAAATCTATCCTGATATATCTTGGCGGAAATTCGCCTCAAGATTCAGATTTTGTTTTTAGGCACATTTGGCTTATAACAAACTGAAATTTACAAACTTTTACTCTTAACATTGTCAAATTATTTTTTCAAGTAAAAAAATGATTTGCCAACAATTTTATCTTTAATTCATAATGGATAAACAGATCAAGAAAAATCTTGTTGGGATAAGAAATGATCTGGACAAAAGTGAGGAAGCCAGACTATCTCCATGGGCCTGCCTGAGTCGTTATGCAGTGCGAAGAAAGGAAGAGGAAGAGGTAAACCAGGGGCACAGACAGAGCTTTTCTGTTGACTCCGACCGGATACTCCATTCTCTGGCCTATTCCCGTTACATAGATAAAACCCAGGTCTTTTACCTCATAAAAAATGATCATATCACACACCGGGTTCTTCATGTCCAACTTGTATCCAAGATTGCTAGAACCATCGGGCGCCTTCTGAGGCTGAACGAAGATCTAATCGAGGCTGCAGCGCTTGGACACGACATAGGGCATACCCCATTCGGACATGACGGCGAAAAAATCCTTTCCTCACTCTGTGAATTACATGGCATTGGTAAGTTTTTCCATAACATACAGAGTGTTAGATTCCTTCAGGAGATTGAGCGCAAAGGGAAAGGCTGGAATTTGACCCTGCAAGTGCTGGATGGGATCTTCTGCCATGACGGAGAATTGCATTCTCAGGCATTGGAACCTCAAAAAGACAAAAATTTTGAAACCTTGTATGACGAGATGAATCAAAAAAAAGAGAACCTGTCCATGGATTTCTGGCCCATGACCCTGGAAGGGTGTGTGGTGAGGATGGCTGATACTATAAGCTATATAGGCCGTGATATCGAAGATGCCATCAGGCTCGGCTTGATAAATCGGGGAGATATACCCAAAGACTGCACACAGGTTTTGGGCGATACCAACGGAACCATTGTTTACAACCTTGTAGAGGACCTACTTACAAACAGCCTGGACAAACCCTATGTCAGTTTCAGCAATGAAGTGGGGGAGTCCCTCAGAAGGCTTAAGAAATTCAATGAAGAGCGTATCTATAAAAATTATAGAGTCAAGGAGCAGACACCAAAAATCCGGCTGATGTTTGAATTGCTGTTTGAAAAATATTTCAAGGACCTTGAAACGGGTAATGAGGAATCTGATATCTACAGGAAGTTCCTTGACGGCATATCGTTAGAATACAGAGAAAGAACACCGTTAGCAGGGATAGTGCGTGACTTTATTGCCGGTATGACGGATGATTATTTTTTAAATCAGTGTCATAACAACCTCTTTCCTCAGATAAAAACCAGCTTTTTTTAGGTGAAAACTATCCAAAATCAAAAATTAGAATTTCTGGTTGACAAATACTGAGCGAGTGGGTAAGTGTAGAAGCGCATTAGGGGTGTAAATTTAAGCCAACCAGGTTTTTTCCTATCTAAAAAAAGTATTTTAGACAAATCACCATTAAAAACAGAACGGAGGCCATCAAGCATGGTTCAAGTCGGGGAGCTAAAGGAAGGCGATACCATCTTAAAGCTTGAAGACGTCCACATGTCATTTGGTAAGGTGGCCGCCTTGGCAGGCATAAGCCTGGAGGTAAAAAAGGGCGAGATCCACTCGATCATTGGTCCAAATGGAGCGGGCAAAACAGTAATGATGAATTGTATCAACGGGCTTTATAAACCTCAGAAAGGCAGCATCTATTATAAGGGCCAGAAGATTAACCACTTAAGGCCATACAGGCGGGCTGAGCTGGGAATCTCCAGGACTTTTCAGAAACTGGAACTTTTTGGAGGGATGTCGGTCCTGGATAATATCCGCCTTGGCCGGCACATCCATCTGAAGAGCGGTATCGTGAGCGGCTCCATATACGTGGGCAAGACCAGGCAGGAAGAGATAGAGTCCAGAAAATTTATAGAGGAGGAAATTATTGATCTCCTCGAGATAGAAAGCATCCGGGATCAGACAGCACACATGCTCCCGTATGGTTTACAGAAACGTGTCGAACTGGGGAGGGCCCTGGCCCTCAATCCCGAACTACTGTTGCTTGATGAACCTCTGGCCGGGTTGAACCTGGAAGAGGTCGAAGACATGGCCCGTTTTATCCTTGATATCAACGAGGAGAAACGCTGGAGAGTCACCTGTATACTGGTGGAACATGATATGGGTGTGGTCATGGATATTTCTCATCGTGTGAATGTGTTGAACTTCGGTAATCAGATTATGGATGGGCCACCAGAAGAGGTCCAGGCGAACCCTGAGGTGGTAAAGGCATATCTCGGTGAAGAGGATTTGTATTCCACAAGGAGGTAGAGGGCAACCATGAACGGATCTGGGATAGAAATCACAAAGGACCTCACGATACCCAAGCTGTTTCTCAACCAGTGCAAGCGGTACGGCAAGAACAAAGTGGCCATGAGGGAAAAGGAATTTGGCATCTGGATCCCTTTCACATGGCAGGATTACTATGACAATGTCAAATACCTGTCCCTCGGTATGGTGAGTCTCGGTTTAAAAAAGGGGGACAAGGTGTCCATGATCGGTGATAACCGGCCAGAGGGCCTCTGGGCGGAAATCGCTGCTATGTGCGCTGGTGCTATTGGGGTGTGGTTGTTCCAGGACTGTATGATGGATGAGGTCAAATATATTATTGACCATTCAGATACTGTTTTTTTTGTTGGTGAAACCCAGGAAGAAGTGGACAAGGCATTATCCATTAAGGACGAATGTCCTAAATTGAAATGGATTATATGGGATGATCCCAAGGGCATGAGGAACTACCATCAGGATTTTCTCATCAGCATAAAAAAAGTGCAGGAACTTGGTAGGGAACTGGATCAGAAAGAGCCCGATCTTTTTGAAAAGACAATCAATGAAGGGCACGGCGATGAAATATGTCTGCTCTTCTACACTTCCGGGACCACGGCGCTTCCCAAGGGCGCACTGCTCACCCACTGGAATATGTTGACCATGGGGAAGAACCTCATGGCCGTTGACCCCTGTTATGATACAGATGATTTTGTTTCTTATCTGCCGTTTGCCTGGATTGGGGAGCAAATGATGTCCATATCCTGTGGTCTCCAGGTGGGGTATACCCTGAACTTTCCGGAAGAACCTGATACAGCCCAGCACAATATTCGAGAGATTGGCCCCCATGTGATGTTTGCTCCTCCCAGGCTTTATGAGGGAATGACACGCCAGGTCCAGGTGAAGCATATTGACGCTACCTGGATCAAAAGAATGATTTACAATTTTGCCACCAAGGTGGGCTATAAAGTAGCGAATCTTAAGTTCGAGAAGCAGCCCGTGCCCTTGCACTGGAAATTTCTGAACTGGCTGGCCTACATAACCATGCAGAAAAAGCTGAAAGATCATCTCGGCATGTCGCGACTCAGGTATTGTTACACGGGTGGAGCTGCCATGGGACCGGACCATTTCCGGTTTTTCCACGCCCTCGGAGTAAACCTGAAACAGATATATGGCCAGACCGAAATTGGTGGCATCTCCGTTGTTCACAGGGACGGGGATGTAAAATTTGATACCGTAGGGACCCCAATCCCTGAAACCGAGGTCAAGATCACTGAAGAAGGTGAAATCATATCCAAGAGTCCTTCCGTGTTTCAGGGGTATTATAAGAACGAGGAGGCCACCAGGAAGACCTTGGTGGACGGGTGGCTCTACTCCGGGGACAGGGGATTCATAGACGAAGACGGGCACCTCGTGGTGTTTGACCGCACCAAAGACGTGATGACCCTGAACGACGGAAGGCCCTTTGCCCCCCAATACCTTGAAACTCGACTGAAATTCAGTCCCTTTGTCCAGGAGTCCTGGGTGATCGGGGATAAGAGGGAATATGTCACAACCGTTATGTGTATTGATTACGCTGTGGTGGGGAAGTGGGCAGACGATAAAAAGCTTAATTATACCAGTTACCCTGAGTTGTCCCAGAAGACTGAAGTTTATGACCTGATTCAGAAACAGATCGAAGAGGCCAACAAAGACCTCCCGGGCCCCGCAAAGATTCATAAGTTTGTAAATCTCTACAAGGTGTTTGATGCGGATGACGAGGAACTGACAAGGACGTCTAAATTGAGACGGGCGTTTGTGGAAAAAAGATACAAAGACATCGTGGATGCTCTTTACGTGGATGTCGATATGGTCCATATGGATACAACCATCACATATGAGGATGGAAGGGAACAGCACATAAAGACCGATCTGCACATACGAAAGGTTAATGTGTGATGAAGTAAACAGAATGTTGTATGGCATGATCAACAAATCCGACAAATTTTGCAGGTAACGTATTTTAAGCGGTTTTGCTGCATACTGCTTACTGCTTACTAAAAACGGGGGATTTAAGAGTGGAACTATTTTTTATGTCCTTGGTCACGGGTATCATGGTGGGTGGAATCTATGCCCTTGTAGCCCTCGGATGGGTCCTTATCTATAAGTGCTCGGGTGTCCTGAATCTGGCAATGGGAGAATTGACCCTTATCGGGGCCTATGTGACGTATGCCTTTCACCAGATTGGAGTTCCTTTTTTCTTTGCTGTGCTCCTTACCCTCCTTGTGGGTATCATCCTTGGTTTTCTCACCGAGCGGATCTTTTTGGATAGGCTCATCGGTGAACCTATATTGACCGTTATTATGGTAACAGTGGGACTTTCCTTTTTTTTCAAGGGCGCAGCACAATTTATCTGGGGATCAGATACAAGGGTGTTTACCCCGCCTGTTTTTTCCATCAAGCCTCTTAAGGTCGGCTATCTCTTGATATCTCCGGTGTACCTCTGGTCTTTTGTTCTGGCCATTATCCTGCTCCTCGTTTTTGTGGCATTTTTTAAATATACCCGGTGGGGCCTTTCAATGCAGGCTACTGCAGACGATGAAACAGCCGCGCTTTCCCTTGGTGTGAGCGCCCGGTTTGTATATGCGGCTGCCTGGGCCATTGCTTTTATGAGTGCAGGCGTGGGCGGGGCCCTGCTCGGTAACATTAACGGCATCAATATTTCAGTAAGCTATTTGGGTCTATTAGTATTGCCTGCCGTGGTCCTGGGCGGACTCAATTCTGTGCCAGGGGCCATTGTAGGTGGTATCCTTATTGGTCTCCTCCAGAATTTTGCAGGCACTTATCTCGATCAGTTCTTCCCCGGTGGCGTGAAAGAGATTGCGCCGTTTGTGTTTATGGTGATATTTCTCCTGTTCAAACCATATGGCCTGTGGGGATGGGAGAGGATTGAAAGAGTGTAAGAGGACAGTAGGCAGTAGGGGGTAGGGGGTATGCAGTAAGCAGAGAAAGAAAAGATGTATTGCTCCGTATTCAACTTTAGACACTTCAAACTTGAGTTCACTTCCCCGCTGCAAGCGGGATAAATAGGCACTTAGGAGAGTTTACATATGTCCAGTGTGTGGCTACCGTGCGGTGATTATCATCAAAATTATGTGGAAGATCAGGGTTGGTGGCAGTCGAAGCTTATCAAGGGTAAAATGATACTGCTTTTGGCAATTGTTTTCATAGGCATCCCCTTGCTTGCCCTATCTCCCGAAGGCGAATACTGGGTGAGTGTGGCAACCATGGTAGGATACACTGCCATGGGCGCCCTTGGTGTCCAGTTGCTTATCGGTTTTGCAGGGTTGCTAACCTTAGGGCATGCCGCCTTTATTGCCGTTGGGGCCTATACAAGCACCATGCTGGTGCTTCAGTTCCCATGGCCACAGTTTATTGTGGACTGGGGGCTTGCCTATCCCATAAGCATTGTTGCCGCGGGTGTCGCTGCAGGCCTGTGGAGCGTTCTTTTCGGGCTCCCTTCAGCCAGGGTCAAGGGCTTTTATCTGATCCTCACTACAATGGGCGCCCAGTTCATCACTGTTGATTTTGTCCTGACCCCCCTGGGCCATTGAAAGCGATGTCCAGATCTATTACGTCATGGCCGTATTACTCACCTTGATGGTGATTGTCTTCGCCAACCTGGTCCGCTCCAAACCTGGCCGGGCATGGGTTGCCATCAGAGACAATGATATTGCGGCCGAGGCCCTGGGCATAAACATTGTCTGGTACAAATTGCTTGCATTTTTTGTGGCCGGATTTATGGCAGGAGTCGCCGGGGCCTTCTGGGTCAGCAACACGGCGGCCTTGAGCCCGGAACATTTTCCGTGGAGCTGGTCCCTGTGGCTGGTGGGCGTTATCCTGATAGGAGGTGTCGGTTCTATCCAGGGGGCTATTTTTGGATCTATCTTCATGGTAGTAATCATGGAACTACTCCAGTTGGCGGTTCTCCCAATTGCCGAATATTTCCCGCAGGTGCTCATGAATTTCTCCTACATAAAAGATATGGCCTTTGGTCTGGCTATATGTGCTTTTTTGATATATGAACCCAATGGGCTTGCCTACCGCTGGTGGCAGGCCAAAAACTACTTTAACCTGTGGCCGTTTTCGTATTAAATATTGGTCAAATGGTTAAGTGGTGAAAAACTGAATAACTTAACGACTTGACTATTTAACTACAATAGAAAGGAGGTGACCAGATTTTTCGTATCTATTAATTGTCATGAATGATTGGAGTTAACATTTGCTTTTAACAAGAACAAGGGGGAAAACTTATGAAGAATAGCAATTTTCTAAAGCTTCTTGTACCGTTTTTTGCAGTGGTATTCCTGATGGGATTTTCCACGACTGCAGTGGCCAAGACAATCAAGCTTGGTGGTATCATGGACACCACTGGCGCTACCTCTGACGTTGGCAAGGACTATGCCATTGGCATGGCAGAGGCATGGAAGTACATCAATGAACAGGGGGGAGTTAACGGTAAAAAGGTCAAGTACACCTGGTTTGATTACGGTTACCGTATTCCCGAGGCCATCACAAAGTATAAACTTTTAAAGAGACTTGGATCTGTTGCAATAAGAGACAAGATGCCTTATGTATCTGCATCCTATTCAGCACATTTGACCGATCCCAAGAAAACACCTTATAACCTTTTCTTTTCAACTGACTATTCCACCAATGCCAGGGCATGCATCACGGCCTGGTTTGACAAAAAATGGCCCGCAAAAGCCGACTACAAAAAAAGAAAACCGAGGTTTGCGTGCTGTTATATGTTTGCCAGTCCATACTGCAGCGCAGCCATTAAGGCCGTAAAGGATCAGGCTACACTTCTCGGGTTTGAAATTGGACCTGATCAGGACGTGTCACTCTTTGCCTTAGACACCAAGAGCCAGATCATGGCCTTGAAAAATTT
>MVDB01000061.1 GCA_002050025.1 Desulfobacteraceae bacterium 4484_190.2 | reverse complement strand
GAAGGGGGATCTTTCCCATTTCCAGAATCTTCAGAATATTTGGATAATCATTTTCAAAGGAGAGAGAAAAGGCAACAATGTCAAATTTTTGGAGGGGAGCCTGGGATTCCAACGACATGAGTGATTTTCCTGAACGAAGATAGAGCGACATCTCTTGGCCTTCAGGCAGGAAAACACGCTCCGCAACAACGTCGGACCTTTGGTTCAGAATATTGTAAACAACCTGGAAGCCCAGGTTTGACATACCAAGGCGGTAATAATTGGGGTAGGTAAGCGCAATTGACAGCCTGCCGCCCCAATCTTTTTTGACTGTTCCCTTTTCTCTGGCTAATCTGGTTCTGTAAATGGAAACAATGTCTCGTGGCATGTTTCAATTTACCCTAATGTTGCATAAAATTTGAGTTCAAAAGGGTATAGATTGGGTCAGCAAGGGAGGATTGACCGTTTTCAAGGACGAAAGCGTATTGAACATACGGTGAGGTCTTGAAAATGGGCAATCGTTTCTTGATGGCCTGATATAGAGCGAGCTAAGCGTTTTTGGGCCAAATATTTCTGCAACGTTAGGGTTTACCTTCCAATATGTAAAGAGGGGCCAAATATTTCTGCAACGTTAGGGTTTACCTTCCAATATGTAAAGAGCTACGCTTAATTCGTATTTGCTCGATATCCTGTGGGGGAGGGCAAGTGCGACTTGCACGGCACAGGTCATTTACCTTGCGAAAGCTTTGAAGGTCCAGATCATAAAACTATCCGCGGAGAGTCAGGCCTGGGCCGGGGGTAAACTCCGTGTAAGGAATTTAGGCGTGAGCCTTTTATGTCGCCTCAGTTCCTCAATGATCGTGAGATTTGCACCCTGTAACCCGTGACTTATCAGTCGGCCTTTTCTCTGAGAAATGTGGGGTAATCCAGATTATCTTTTAGCTGGAATCTATTGAGGATATTCTTCCTCCTCAGGCTTGTCTCTCCCTCTTCAGCATGAGTCGAAAGTTCTTTGTTCTTTCTCTGGTACGTCGGGGTATCAAGGCTCTCGCCGTTCATTTTGACGGTCCAGCTTTCCCCTGCTTCTTCAGGCGTTATATCTCTGATTTTAACCACGTTACTGTATTCGGGCGTACAATAATTTCTATTAATGCCAGCACCATTGTCTATGCCGGTGGCAATAACAGTAACATGAATCTCATCCTCCAGGGTATCATCAAAGACCACGCCCCAGAATATCTCCGCGTCCTGGTTCACTTCCCCTTTGATGTAGTTTGAGGCCTCATCTATTTCTTCCATTGTCATGTCAGAGGGACCGGTTATGTTCATAAGTAATCCCTGAGCCCCACCGATGGAAATATCTTCGAGAAGCGGGCTGTTGATGGCCATCTGTGCCGCCTCCGCGGCTCTGTTCTCTCCACTCGCACTACCCATACCCATGATGGCAGTGCCCATCTGCTCCATCACCCTTTTGATGTCTGCAAAATCCAAATTGATAAAGCCGTTGCTTATGATAAGTTCTGAGATTCCTTTCACAGCCTGAAGGAGCACTTCATCCGCCCGTGCAATAAGTTCCTTAAAGGATGTGCTTTTACCACCCAATACTTTGAGACGCTCATTAGGGATGATAATGAGACTGTCAACCTCTTTTTTGAGCTCCTCTATTCCAGCCATCGCCCTTTTCATTCTCTTTTCTCCTTCAAATGAAAAAGGCTTGGTTACCACAGCTACAGTGAGGGCACCGCTTTCTTTGCACTCTTTTGCTGCCACAGGAGATGCCCCTGTCCCTGTTCCACCTCCCATCCCGGCGGTGATAAAAACCATATCGGGATGATCTATGGCATCTCTGACCTCATTGATGCTTTCTTCGCAGGATAGTCTCCCGATCTCGGGATCAGCGCCGGCGCCGAGACCCATAGTGACTGATGGCCCTATCTGGATCTTCTGGGAGCATGTGGATCGATCAAGGTCCTGGCAGTCCGTATTCGCAACAATAAAATCCACCCCTCTTAGTTTTGATGCGATCATATTGTTGATAGCATTGCCACCTGCGCCTCCAACACCCAATACCTTAATCTTAGCATTGTACCGTTCTTTTTCGTCTACAAATTCAAATTTCATTTTTTCCCTCCTTCTAATATAATTATAAAATTGTTTGGCGGGTTTATACAACCCTGCCTTTAGCTGGCTTACACCGCTAAATGATATCCTTAAACCACTTTTTCATTCTGCCCATAACACGGTTAAAAATGTTTGTATCCCTTATCCGAAATTTTTTGGCCTTTTTATTTGTCTTTGATCCATACAGGACAAGGCCAACTGCTGTTGCATACATTGGTTTGTTGACTATTTCTGACAGCCCGCTCATCCCTTGAGGATAGCCCACGCGAGCAGGCGAGTTGAATATCTGCTCAGCCAGCTCTGTAATTCCTTGTAGCTCGGCTGAACCTCCAGTGATGACCACGCCAGAACTGACAGTATCTTCATATCCAGAATGTGTAAGTTCGCTGTAGATCAGGGAAAATATTTCTTCAACCCGCGGTTCCAGTATCTCCCCCAGGACCTGCCGTGACAGAACCCGCGGTTTTCTTCCCCCCATACCAGGCACCTCAATAGTCTCGTCCCTGCCGATCAATGAGGAGAGGCCGCATCCATATCTGATTTTGATCTTCTCCGCCTCCAGTTTGGGCGTTCTGAGCCCTACCGCGATGTCATAAGTCAAATTATCTCCCCCCAGCGGAAGGACAGACGTGTGTTTGATGGCTCCTCCTGAAAATACTGCCGTGTCGGTCGTTCCTCCTCCAAAGTCGATAATCGCTGCTCCAAGATTGCGCTCCTCCTTTGACAGCACCGCCTCACTCGATGCCAGAGACTGGAGAATTATATCGCACACATCCAAGCCGGAGCGATTTGCACACTTAACAATATTTTGTGCAGAGGTCACAGCACCCGTTACAATATGAATTTTTGCTTCTAAGCGTACGCCGGACATTCCCAATGGGTCCAAAATTCCACCCTGTTCATCTACAATGAATTCCTGGACCAGGGTGTGTATGACCTCACGGTCCATAGGGATGGCCACTGCACTGGCAGCTTCAATAACACGGTCGATATCTTTTTTGGTCACCTCCTTTTCTTTTAGTGCAATCACTCCTTGGCTGTTAAACCCCTTTATATGACCACCCGCTATGCCTGCATAAACTGCACTGATCTCACAGCCAGCCATTGTCTCGGCTTCCTCTATGGCCTCTTTTATGGAATTCACTGTGTGCTCGATGTTAATGACCACGCCTTTCCTCAGGCCCTCTGAAGGATGACTTCCCATGCCGATAATTTCTACGCCATCAGGACGCGCTTCACCTACCACAGCACAGACTTTTGTTGTTCCGATATCCAGACCAACAATTATTTCTCCAGACATCTTGTTTTTACCTCGTTCGCGGGTTGTGGGTTAATAATCGTGAAAATTCTAATCTCTCCTCCGTGAAGGTCTGCAACATTAGCATTTAGCAAAGAGAGATCAAACGCCATATTTCCGGTCCATCAGTATTTCAATTAGGTGCTTTTGAAAGAAACCACTGCCTCATCAACCTGATTCAAATCAATGCCTATCACCTGGTTAATTCGACCTGTCCGGGCCAGGTGTTTTGTCACTTTTTTTAATCCCTCAATTTCGTCTGTAAGATCTTCGCACGCCAATTTGATCTCTGCTGAGATGCGGTTAAAATAAAGAGACATGCCGCCATACTCATTCATATGGATCTCCGAGAGTTCATTCAAAGACCACTGCCCTTGTTCTGACTCCAGGAGTTTCATGAGACGCGTGGCCTTTTCAAGTTGCTTTCGGATCTCTGATCCCTGTTTAGAAACTCCTGTGATGACCGGGAGATCCATCTTCTCCGAATCTTCGACTTCCTTAAAGACCTCCCCCCATGGATTCATGTAGTAGATCTTATCCATTACCACCAGTGCCCATGCAGTCTCTTTTTCTGCACTGACAATCAGGGTGTTCGGAAATAACCTTTCCAGATTAATGGATCTGATCCAGGGGTGCTTTTTCATTTTTTCCTGCAACGCATTCAGGTTGAGAGCTAATAAACTCATGTCAGAGTGTAAACCGCATATCTGGATGAGTTCGCGACGAATTTTCCCATCAACGCCTTCAACCTTCACCTGTTGGAGTTTCATATAAGGGGATGCGAGCAGGTAATGGTATAGAGACACAAAACCCACACTAATTAAAGTCACAATGGCAAACAGCAAAAAAAGTCTTAAAAAACCTGTTCCTACTCGATGGATTACTCCAAGGACTGCGAGGTTCTTTTTCCTCTGTTTGACATTGAAATTTTTTTGTGTGAATCGTTTCTTCATTTTTTATCTGCCGACTATTTTAATTTCCGGCTCCAGTTTTATGCCGGTCTCATTTCTCACTTTCTCCTGAGTCAAGGACAGGAGTTCCAGAATATCTTTCGCTGTGGCATCACCAGTATTTACAATGTAGTTGGCATGTTTTTCTGATACCATGGCCCCTCCGATCTTTTTGCCTTTGAGACCGGCATGTTCGATAAGCCTTCCCGCATAATCATTCGGTGGGTTTTTGAATACCGAGCCTCCCGATAGATATTCTATCGGTTGACTTTCTTTTCGCCTTTTCAGGTAACCCGCAATTTTGTTGGCAACAGTTTTTACGTCTCCTGTATCTACTTTGAGACAGGCTCCTATGATCACGCTCTTTTTCTCTATATGAAGCGCCCTGTATGAGAATTTAAGCTGAGACCGGTTTCTTGTAACTACGTCACCTCCTGCAGTGATCATGTTGATCTCTTTCACCTGGTCTCCGATCTCTTTTCCAAACGCCCCTGCGTTCATGGCTACTGCCCCGCCAACCGTTCCAGGTATCCCGGCAAGGAATTCCAGCCCTCCATATCCAGAATCGCGACAGTGAATCAAAAGATCCACAATGGGCAGGCCCGCACCTGCTTCGACTGTCATATCATGTGGCCTTAAGCTAGACACAGATGTATCGGTTTTTTCCTGTGCTATGCCAGCGAGTGTTCCGCGAAGCAGGATAACCACTCCTTCAAGCCCTTCATCCTTTACCAGCAGATTGCTGCCTCTGCCCACAACGAGATAGGGGATCTCCTCTCTATTCAGAAACGCAATGACACGTCGGAGATTTTCCGTATCCTTCGCATCATAAAGAGACTCTGCTGGCCCCCCCACACGAAAAGTGGTGTACTGGGCCATTGAACAATCAAACCGAACGGCCTCAACTCCTAATCTACTTAGTTCGTCTCTCTGACGTTTATCCATTCCGTAACCGTTCACGGGTTCAAGGGTTGTATTCTCATCACTATTTATTCTTAAATCCCTCAATAATTTTTAATCCAACTTATCCAAAAGTCTTGAGCCTAATCGGTGAATGTCGCCAGCGCCGAGAGTTATTACCAGGTCCCCAGGTCGTAATATTGACAAAAGGGTGGACAGAGCGTCTTCCTGTGTGGGACTAAAGATCACGTCCTTGTGGCCATGTTCCTTAATGCCCTGGGATAACCATTCCGCAGTCACTCCGTCAATGGCAGTTTCCCCTGCGGAAAATATAGGAATCACAATCAGAACATCTGCTTCATTAAAACTAATTACAAAACGATCAAACAGGGCTTCGGTCCGTGTATATCTGTGCGGCTGGAAAACAACGATCAACCGCCTTTCAGGCCAGCATTCCTTCGCCGTTTTCAATGTGGCCATTATCTCGGTTGGATGATGCCCGTAATCATCAAGGACAAGGATATCCCTCTTTTCACCTTTGAGCTGGAATCTCCTTGCCAGCCCCCCCAGGTTTTTGAGTCCCTCTTTGATTATCCCTATGTCCAGGTCCAGTTCAAGGCCAACGGCTGTGGCGGCCAGGGCGTTTAGCATATTGTGTTCACCTGGTATTCCCACAACAATCCTGCCCAGTGAATTGTTGCGATAAAGGGCTTCGAAACTAACTCCCAATTTTTCCTTCTCCAAATCCTGCCCTTTCAAATCTGCCTGAGAGGTCATGCCGTAGGTCAAGTATCTTTTTTTAAGACGGGGGATAATCCCCTGTATTTCTTCATTGTCTATGCAAAGTATGGCCGTACCATAGAAGGGAATATTGTTGATGAAGCTGATGAATGTCTCACGAATTGCCTCCATGTCTCCATAGTGATCCATATGTTCATGGTCTATATTCGTAACAACAGCTATGGCAGGAGATAACGCGAGAAAAGACCCATCGCTTTCATCCGCTTCTGCAACCAGAATATCTCCCTGTCCGAGTTTGGCATTTGATCCACCCCAAATATCGAGTCTTCCACCAATGACCACTGTCGGATCCAGGTGCCCACATGTGAGGATAGAGGCTACCATGGAGGTTGTGGTCGTCTTTCCATGGGCGCCTGCGATGGCTACACCGTATTTGAGCCTCATCAGTCCCGCCAGCATCTCCGCCCTCGGAATAACGGGAATAGAACGTCTTTTTGCCTCCTGAATCTCAGGATTCTCGCTCGCCACGGCCGAGGAATATACCACCACGTCGGCTCCTTCGACATGCTCCTCTTTGTGCCCTTTGAAAACGAGCCCACTGAGCGCAGCAAGTCTCCTCGTCATGGGGCTATCTTTCAGATCGGAACCACTTACCTCGTAGCCCAGGTTTATAAGGAGCTCTGCAATTCCGCTCATTCCGATGCCACCGATACCAACAAAGTGGATATGCTTTGCCTTCCCGAATTGCTTCATTGCCTGATCATCTCCAATAAATGATCTACAATGACCTTTGCGGCATTGGGGCGTGCCATTTTTTTTGTACATGCACTCATTTTTTTTAAGGCCGAAGGATCATCCATATATTTAATCAAAACTTGAGCGAGGCTCACCGCGTTCAAATCACTTTGATGGATCATTTCGGCACCGCCTGCTCTAACTAAACTGCTGGCATTAATCTCCTGATGTTGATTCGCCGCATAGGGATAGGGAATTAAAATAGAAGGTTTTCCCAGAGCGGCCATTTCAAAGATGGTAGTTGCTCCTGCCCTGCTAATCACCAGATCGGCCCGCTTATAGGCAGAGGTCATGTCTTGAATAAAGGGCGACAGTTCTGCCCTGAGTCCTCTATCCTGGTAATCATTAACAACGCGTTCATAATCTGTCTCGCCGGTCTGGTGGATCACTGCCGGGTTTTTTCCTCTTGCGTTCAGATACTCCAGGGTTTCTGCGAAACTCTTATTTATGGCCGTGGCCCCCTGGCTTCCGCCCACAACCAGGATTGTAAATGTTTTCCGGCCTTCAGGTTCCATTCGGTCATGGGAAAAGAGCTCTTTGCGAACCGGATTACCCGTCAAGAAAACTGAATTGACCTTAAAGTGGACTCTGCTTGCCTCAAAAGAGATAAAAATCCGGCCAACAACCCGGGATAGCAGGCGATTCGTGAGGCCAGGATAGGAGTTTTGTTCATGGATTGCCGTGGGTATCCCCATAAATCTGGCCGTTAGACAGACAGGACCGGCTGAATAGCCTCCCATCCCAAGGACCAGAGAAGGAGAGAAATCCTTGATGATTGAGGCAGATTGAAAAATGCTTTTAGGCAATTTGATCATTACGCTGAATCCCTTTTTCCATCCACGTCCTTTTAGTCCTTCTATGTCAATGGAGGTTACCCTATATCCATATTGCGCCAATAAATCCGATTCCATCCTTCGGTGCCCTACCACGAATAGGATCTCTTTTTTCTCAAATCTTTTTTCCAATTCCCTTGCAATGGTAATACCCGGAAAAAGATGGCCCCCTGTTCCGCCGCCTGCTATAAGGAACCTGAAAGACATTTTAGAATTTGTGGACTCCTTTGAAATCATAAAACATTTCGCAACTATTTCTATAACTCCTCATGTTCTCGAAGAGATATTCAGCAGGATACCAATACTCAAAAGGTTAAGAACCAGGGATGATCCCCCATAGCTGATGAGCGGTAGTGTTAACCCTTTGGTGGGAAGAAGTCCCATGACCACGGCCATATTTACCATGACCTGAAGGCCGAACAAGCAAGTCAACCCGAGGGCCAGATAACTGCTGTAGAGATCCGTGGCATTGAGGGCTATTTTTATACCCCGCATGATCAGGATGCCGAACAGAACGATGATGACAATCACTCCAATGAAACCCAGTTCTTCAGCCGCTATAGAGAAAACAAAGTCTGTATGAGGCTCAGGCAGATAAAACAGCTTCTGTTTGCTGTTACCGAGACCTGTTCCGAAAATACCTCCGGACCCAAAAGCCAAAAAAGAATGTATAATCTGAAAACCTACGCCCTGGGGATCGTCCCAGGGGTGAATGAAGGCCCACAATCTCTTAAGCCTGTAATTAGTGGACCATATCAGCCACACGACAAATGGAGCAGAAAGAATGATACTTAAAGAAAGCTGTGTGAATTTGACACCGCCTACAAATAAGACAATTAAGAACCAGCAGCCCATAATGACGGCTGTTCCAAGGTCTGGTTGAAGGACGATGAGCAACATAAATGCCCCTGCAATGAGTATGTGCGGCAAAAACCCTTTTGAAAACGACCCCATGTTTGACCCCTTCTTAGACATGGAGTACGCTAAATAAACGGCCAGCGAAAATTTTGCCAGTTCCGAGGGCTGAAAGGAAAATCCGCCCCATCGCAACCACCTCGTGGCGCCGCCCACCTTGTGTCCTATGCCTGGAATAAACAGCAGGATCAAGAGGGAAAAACTGATAAGCAGAAGGGGATAGACCAACCTGGCGTACAGAGTACATGGGATATGCTTTGCAACTAACATAAGACAAAACCCGAGTAAGCAAAATAGAACTTGCCTTTTGAGATAGAAATAACTGTCACCCAGTCGATGCGCAGCAAGGTGCGAACTCGAGCTATATACGAATACAAACCCCAGCCCTATTAGTAAGATGACAGGTATGAGAATCATATAATCGTAGCCTGAAGTTATGGGTTTTCTCTTAGCCATGAGAAAGTCTCTCAACAGCGGATCTGAAGGCCGTGCCCCTGTGGGCGTAGTCTGAAAACATATCAAAACTCGAGCAGGCCGGGG
>MVDB01000060.1 GCA_002050025.1 Desulfobacteraceae bacterium 4484_190.2 | reverse complement strand
GGTCCAGAGAGTCGCCTTCGCCACGGGTGTTCCTCCCAATATCTACGAATTTCACCTCTACATTGGGAATTCCACTCTCCTCTCCCATACTCAAGGATGGCAGTTTCAAATGCACTTCCTGGGTTAAGCCCAGGGCTTTCACATCTGACTTACCAACCCGCCTGCACGCCCTTTACGCCCAGTAATTCCGAACAACGCTTGCACCCTCCGTATTACCGCGGCTGCTGGCACGGAGTTAGCCGGTGCTTCCTCCAGTGGTACCATCAGATCTGACAACTATTAATCATCAGTGCGCAAAATTCCTCACTGCTGCCTCCCGTAGGAGTCTGGACCGTGTTTCAGTTCCAGTGTGGCTGATCATCCTCTCAGACCAGCTAACCATCGTAGCCTTGGTGAGCCGTTACCCCACCAACAAGCTAATGGTACGCGGGCCCATCCCTAAACGACAACTTTCATGAAGAGGTTGCCTTTCATCCCAAAGGTCATAACCAATAGGACAATATCCGGTATTAGCAACGCTTTCGCGAAGTTATCCCAGATTCGGGGGCAGGTTA
Source organism: Desulfobacteraceae bacterium 4484_190.2 (assembly GCA_002050025.1). Classification (GTDB taxonomy): domain Bacteria; phylum Desulfobacterota; class DSM-4660; order Desulfatiglandales; family Desulfatiglandaceae; genus 4484-190-2. The sequence goes on along the minus strand of MVDB01000060.1, from coordinate 8,159 downwards.
CCCACGTGTTACTCACCCGTGCGCCACTTTACTCTCTAGCACTCAGTTGCCTGAGTGCCCGATTTCTCGTTCGACTTGCATGTGTTAAGCACGCCGCCAGCGTTCGTTCTGAGCCAGGATCAAACTCTCCACTTAAACTTTCGAGGGTTCTTTGACCCTTTTTTTCTCATAGGCCTACACAACATCACTATTTAGTTTTCAAAGAACAAACTGTATAATAATCCTAAGACATCAATAACTGGATGTCAAGGCATTTATTTTCTAAATCTCAAAGCACGAAAGAAGTGAATATAGGCGTCTACCGGATATATGTCAAGGTATTTTTTTCATTTTTATCAAAAAAAGTTGAATTAATTTTGATTAATAAATTTCTTTATAATATCAACGACATAGCTAAGTTGGTCACCAGTTAGCTCAGGATAAATCGGCAATGCCAATGATTTTTCAGCCGCTTCAATGGAGACAGGGAAATCTTCAGTTTTGTACTCAAGGTATCTAAAGCAAGGTTGCATATGGAGAGGGACCGGATAATAAACTTCGCACCCTATATCATGCCCATTCAAAAACTCTCTCAATTCATCTCTTTTATCCCTGACTTTAATGACAAACTGGTTGTAAATATGCCTTTTCTCTTTTTCAAGGGGAAGAAAAACATCTTCCAAGCCCTCATTTTCAAATAGCTCCCTGTAAAGCCTGGCGTTTTCAATTCTTTTTTCTGTCCATTCATTAAGATACTTTAGCTTTACAATCAATACGGCAGCCTGGAGGGCATCCAGTCTGAAATTTCCCCCAATAATGCTGTGATGGTATTTTGGTTTGGACCCGTGGACACGCATGATTTTCAACCGTTCATAAGTTTCCTCCTGATTGGTTGTGACCATCCCTCCATCACCAAATGCGCCCAGATTTTTTGAGGGGAAAAACGAAAAACATCCGTATTGGCCTATTGTTCCTGCCCTTTTCACTTTACCATCCATAAATTCATAATCCGAACCAATCGCCTGTGCTGCATCCTCAATGATTATCAAGCCATGAGTCTCTGCCGTCTCCAGGATCGGTCCCATATCTGCACTTTGGCCAAAAAGATGAACCGGCAGGATTGCCTTTACCTTTGATCTTTGCTCCTCATCTAAGGCAGAAACAGTCCTATCAAGTTTGACAGGATCCATATTGTAAGTATGCTCATCAATATCCACAAATATCGGCCTCGCACCCACCCTTACGATCGCGCCAACAGTGGAAAAAAAACTGTAGGGGGTCGTTATCACCAAGTCTCCATACCCAACACCTGCTGTCATCAACGCAATCAACAGCGCATCAGTGCCGGAAGACACCCCAACTGCATAATTGCATTGACAATAATCAGCTATCTTCCTTTCCAGCTCTTCCACTTTAGGCCCCAGGATGAATTGCTGGGATTCAAACACCTCCCTGGTTGCAGATATTACCTCTTCTTCGATTTTTTCATACTGTTTTTTCAAATCCAGCAATGGAACCTTCATGCAATCCTCCTTTTTCTTTTGTGTTCTTAATTTTTTCTCGTATTTACCTTTCAACTCAACAGTTCAGACACTGGAACAACACAAAATTCGGCTTTTATTCTGGGGCAATATTCTTTCAACACCTCTAGAGTCTCTTTGTGAGGGTGACCAATCCCAATAGCAAAACCTGTATGTCTTGCCATATTACAAAGACGCTCAACCTGTATTTTTATGGCCTTCCGAGACAAATCATTATCCAGAAATGCACTCCTGCCAGCGGTAGGCAGTCCTATCTTCTTTGCCAGCTCGAACCCAACTGTATCTGGGGTCGTCCGGCTATCAACAAAAAAAAGGCCCCTCCTTTTCAAGGCCTTTAAAATAATCATCATTTTGCCCTCATCTTCTGTAAACAACGACCCCATGTGATTATTCACACCCCGGACTCCCTGAACCTCTCTCAAGTCTTGGTCCAGAATCCGAATAATCTCATCCTCATTCATAGAAAGGAATAGTGCACCGGGACCAGGGTTAGCAGATGGAAAATTCCTTGGTTCCATCGGCAAATGCAGGATAAACTCGCATCCCTCCTGGTTCGCTTGTGCTGCGATGCGTTTGGTAAAGGGGGCACAAGGAAGAATCGAAAAGCAGAGTGGTAAATCCAAATGTATAAAGGAAGACGCTATTTTCGAATCATACCCTAGATCATCGATAATAATTGCAAGCTTAGGCCTTACATCATCGATCGTGGGATGTTGGCTATCAGACACTATATCGATCTTGTGAGTGTAAAATCCTTCTGCATAAACATGACAGATTATTCTGCCGTCAGGGTCCTTTTCATTCCGAACCCTTATCTTTGCCCCTAATACGCTCAGGTCATGAGAAATAGTACTTTCAAGTCGGCGCGCCGAATTGACATCGGGACATTTAATCAAAAGCTCGGTAAAATCCCAAAAAGAGCCATTTTCATTCCTCGGCTGAACATTCAGAAAAAATATATCTTTTTCCTGAATACCGCTTTGGAACAGGGATTCATAGATTGAATAGTCAACATCCCTTATTCTCTCATGAAGATCATCCGTTGTAGTGTAGATCTCTTCATAGGCAGGCCTGGGGAGCTTAACACTGTTTTTCGGAAGGTAGGCGTAAACGATTAATAAAACAGCGCAGGCCAGGGAAGTAAACAAAATAAGCAGGAAGAGTATTGGCGATAATTTTTTCTTTTTCGCACTTTCCTTCCTTTTCTTGGTTGTCATTAATAATCTGCCTGTATCTTAAAAAACTGACCAGAAATCGGACTGGCGATAGCGTCCCTCACCCTGAGTTCTCCCAGGACAAAGTCAAAATTGCATTTAACATAATGATTTTAATATTAAATGTCTTTAATTTCAAAATTCCCCCTTTTCAATAAAAAAAAGGGGGGGGGGATTGCGGGGGATTCTATAGACCGGATTCCGTCTGACTTTGACGTTTTCCTAACACTCTCTTGCCTGAGGCGGAGAGAGGATTAGGGACTACTTTCCGGGGGCAGTCTTGATCTGTGAGAAAATGGTCCAGGTCTTGAGCAGTTCTACAGCATGACGGACCTGATTGTCTCTTTCAAGGAGCATTTTGGCCCGACGATCCTTGTCCATTTCATTATTCTTTTCATTATTCTTTTCAACTGGTGCAATATCTTCTACATTCTCATTCTCCATATGGCCTTCCAAGTCCTCTTCCCTCACGAACTTACCAATATCCTTTTTTTCTTGTTTATTCGGGGGAGTAAAATCCAACTCTATATCAGGTATAATACCGCTTGACTGGATGGATTTTCCACTTGGGGTATAATACCGCGCCGTCGTTAGACGCAGGCCGGAGCCATCGGATAAGGGCAAAATCGTTTGAACTGAACCCTTCCCAAAACTTCTTGTCCCGAGGACAAGCGCTCTTTTATTATCTTGCAAGGCCCCTGCCACTATCTCTGCAGCACTGGCGCTCCCGCTATTAATCAGGACAATAATTGGATAGGTTCTCCGCTTTTTGTCTCTATGTGCTGTTGCCGTTATGTTCTGCGAACTGATCCTGCCTTTGGTGCTTACAATTAAGCCCGAATTCAGGAACAGGTCTGAGACCTCTATAGCCTGCGATAAAAGCCCTCCCGGGTTATTCCTGAGATCCAGAACCAAACCCTTAATATCGCGTCCCTTTTCCATTTCCTCGAGGGCTGCCGAGAGGTCCTTTACCGTCTTGCTCTGAAAATTGGAAATACGCACGTAGCCGATTTCAGGGGTCAAGAAGTATTGTCTCACACTTATTAATGGGATAACACCTCGGGTGATAGAAAACTCCAATGGCTTTGCCTCACCTTCTCGCATTATAGTTAAATTAACTTTTGTTCCCTTTGGTCCCCTGATTTTCTTGACGGCCTCCATCAGCGTCATATCCTTCGTTCTTGTATTTTCTATCTTAATGATCTTGTCCCCAGCTTTCATTCCCACTTTGTCGGCCGGCGTACCCTCGATGGGAGATACAACGGTCAGAAAATTATCCTTAACGGTTATTTCGACACCAATCCCCGTAAAACTACCCTTTGTCTCCAGCATCAATTCCCGATACTCTTCCTTTGTCATAAAGGACGAGTGGGGATCCAGGTTATGGACCATGCCCTTAATGGCTCCGTAAATCAGCTCCTGAGGCTCCTGGGGCTCTACATAGCTCTTTTCTATCTGCCTCAGCACTTCTGTAAAGATCTCGATATTTTTATAAACATCCTTTGTATCCGCCCCGACCTCACCGTCACTTCCACTGAGAAAAAGGGCCCCGCCCACAAAAAGGGCAATCAAGACGATGTTAAGGGTAATTCTTTTTTTTGTAATCGACATATTCTCACTCCTGAAATATTTGTGGATCGCCGCGATCTGTAAATCGCTAATACGATCACGAACTATGTAAAACAGCTATTTGTAAAAGGCAAAGACAGCTTGATGCATTTGAGCCAATTCCAAAACGTCCCCTTTTGCCCAATATCTGCGTCCCCGATGAGCGGGATCTACGCTTCGCTTCGACAGGCTCAAATTTTAATCCTCGAAATACTCAATGTACGGATGCCTGTCCCGCTGTATTTAAGCGGGGTGGTTAATCCCGCCATGGCGGGATCGCCTTCCTTGATCTTGAATCCCGCTGTAAGCGGGAAACATTTTGAAATTGCCTCACTTATGTTGAATAATCGCCTTTTATTACAAAATCTTTAATTGATTCTAATCGATAATGATAACTGAAAAATTAGATATGGTCAATGGTATCATCAAGGGGAACAAATTTAATTAGCCTTTAGCCATTTTAATGGATCTATGCTTTTCCCTGCCTTTCTAATTTCGAAATACAGTCTCGACCCCTTCGCCGAGCCGCTGCACCCCACAAAACCAATTACCTCTCCCCCTTCCACCACATCCCCTTTTTGTTTTTTTCTACGCGAAATGTGTCCCGAAATGGTAAAAAAACGCGAACCATGATTGATGATTATAACTTCTCCATAACCTTTAAGCCGTCCGGAAAATTCAACCCTTCCCGGGAAAATCGCCTTTACCCTGGTGGTAGAAGATGGCTCAATAAAAATACCTTTGCTGAGCTGTTTACTCTGAAATCCCAAAAGCTTATCGGCCTTGATAACTCTTCCGTTGAGAGGAAAAGGCAATTTACCTTTGGAATCCGCAAAACGAGAGGACCGTGGGATCTTATAGCTGTTTTTTCTTTCAATATTTAAGAGGGTTTGTTTCAGATTGTTTGCCGCAAGCTGCAGTTCCTTTACTGCGGTCTCATAAAACTCCTTCTCCTTATGGGTATTCATGAGACAAATGACCTGTTTTTCAAGGTTTTTCTTCAGTGATGATAGTCGAGCCTTGTTTTCGTTACTTTCTGCCTCTCTCGCATTTAGCTGCTCCCTTATCAGAGATACTTCCCTTTCTTGAATACGTTTCTCTTCTATAAGTTTGTCCAGCATGTTTCGGTCTTTTTCCATAATAGCCCTTAGGTATGTCGCCCTCTGCCAAAACTGATCCAGGTCCCTCACATTGGCAAGGACCTTGATATACCCCTTCCTGGCATATTTGTACAAAACAACAAGCCGTTTTGCCACCTGGCTTTCCGCATTCTTTAATGATTGCTCCAGGGTCGTCAGTCTCCCTTGCAACTTTTCCATTTCAATCTTATCAAGACGAACTGTCTTTTCTAATTTATTAACAGAACGTCTCGCATCAGTGACCTTTTGCTCAAGATCAGCCAGTTGGACTAATAGATCTTTTTCCTGGAAATCGAAGGCCTTAAGCTTTTGCTTTTCCCGCGAAAGTTTGGACTCAATTTCCTTGATTTGATCCTGTTTGCCCTTGGACAATGGCCTGGAAATAGTTTCAGGTGGCGCCAGGAGGGTCTCAGAAATAAGGAAGGCAGAGACAATCAGGCACTTTGATAATCCGTAAAAAATTCCTTTTCTCATATGTCAAAAAAGCGGCCCACGGCAATAAAGCACCCTAACAGACCTAATGACACACTAATTAAAATGATCAAAAGGGTGTATTGGTAAGGTATGAAGACAAAATCTAGCCCTGCAAGGCCCAGAAAATACATTTTTTTTGTGGAAATAAGAAAATACCCAAAATAGAGGATCACAAGGGCAAAAACCCCGCTCAGTATCCCCTGGATCATTCCCTCGAACAAATAAGGGATCTTGACGAACCAGTCTGTGGCGCCCACCAATTTCAGTATTTCAATCTCCTCTTTCCGCGAATAGATAGTCAGTTTTATGGTGTTTGTTACTATGAAAAGAATCCCCAAACAGAGCAACCCCCCGATGACAAAGCCAACAAGTTTGATTATGTTCATCAGGCCCTCAAACCTGTGCAACCATTCTTCGCTGTACTGGACCTCTTCCACACCATACATATCCTGGAGAGCCTGTTTTATTCCCTTAAGATCGGTTCCCCGGTCGTCCATATCCGTAAAGGTAACCTCAAAAGAAGCGGGTAGCGGATTATCCGACAAACCCTCCAGAACGCCTGCCTGTGAACCCAGGGCACTCCTCAAATCCCTCAATGCCGCATCCTTGGATATAAAACGCTTGATCTCTGCCTCTGCCAAATTGCCGATGAAAGAGGTTATCTCGGCTCTTTGGGCCGCGCTGATGTCATCATTGAGATATACAGACATTGACATCGAATGACCCCATCCCTGGACCCAGGCATTGAGGTTCACGAAAAGGAGTAGAAAAGTTCCGAAGATCAAAAGAGATACTACCATGGTGCCCAAGCCAATGGCGTGAACTACCCGATTGCTCAAAATGTTGTTTAGTGCCTGTTTGAAAAGATATGGTAAAAGTCGAATTCTCATTTTTTTCCAACAATTCTTCCGTTATGCAAAAAAACGGTCCTTTGTGCCGTATCTTCCAGCAACTCCCGGCTGTGAGTGGCAATTACCACTGTTGTGCCTTTCAAGTGAATACTTCTAAAAAGGATCATTATGTCTTTTGTGAGGTCGGAATCCAGATTACCGGTTGGTTCATCGGCAAGAAGAATAAGCGGATCTTTTACGATAGCCCTGGCAATGGCAACCCTTTGTTGCTCTCCGCCTGATAGTTGAAGGGGATAGGCCTTTTCTTTTTCAGCCAACCCGACCAATTTCAGGGTCCGGTGGGTTCTTTTTCTGATAAACGAAGGGTGTTCGCCTGTAACCTCAAGGGCAAGGGCAACGTTTTCAAAAACCGTCTTTTTCGGCAATAATTTAAAATCCTGGAAAACAAAACCTATCTTCCGACGTAGCAGATCCAGCTTTAACCGGCTGATACGACTCAAGTTGACGCCATTAATCAAAATATGACCACTTGTTGGTATTTCAGCGCCGAATATCAACCTCAGTAAGGTCGTCTTGCCTGCCCCGCTTGGTCCTGTTACAAAAACAAATTCTCCTTCATGGACCCTCAGATTCAGATCACCCAAGGCAATACTTGGACCGAAATTTTTGAAAAGGTGAAAAAGCTGGATCATAATTTAAGTGAAATAAAGTGTCTAAAGTGACTCAGGCAAACTAAAGCTAAGGGCTTCAATACCTCCCTAAAGCCCTTTGCAGTTTAGCTGATGCAAGGTGGTAATTATAGAGTGCTATATAGTAATTTTCTCTTGCCCGGGTCAGGAGGCTTTGTGCGTCAAGCACTTCGGTCATGGTGGTTACCTGTGCCTTGTACCTTTCCTGGTTGACCCTCAGGTTCTCCTCACCCTGTTTTATTGCCTTTTGTGTAGTCGGAATATTCTCCTCTGCATTGTCCAATCTTAAAATAGCATCTTTTATTTCCAGCCTTATGCTGTCTTCTAAGGCCAATTTTGCCTTCATCAGCTCTCTCTTACGACTCTCCTTCTCTTTGACCGCATAATGGGTCTTCCCCCATTCCCAAAAAGTCCAGGAAAGCATGGCTGTAGCTTGCCACCTGGGGTCTTGATGAAAAACGTCTCCCGCGACATCCCAATCTTCACCCTCCCTTAAATACTCCCATTCCAGACCAATTTCAGGGTAATACTTGCTTTTGACCAGTCTGGCCTCTTGGTCAACCTGAAGCATATTGATGTTAATTAGTTTCATTTCAGGGCGATTTTCAAGGGCCTGCTCTACATATTCATCAAAATCTTCCTTTTCCGGTTTAAAGGCCAGGAT
>MVDB01000059.1 GCA_002050025.1 Desulfobacteraceae bacterium 4484_190.2 | reverse complement strand
TCTTCTGTGTCAGGACCTTCAAATGTAAATTCCATCTCCTGTGGGCTCCAGTGTCTCTCATAAAAAAGTTCATTTGCCCAATCACGCATGGTCTGATAGATAGCCGGGAATGAGGTCTCGAGCGCAGTATCTTTCGGCCTGTTTTCGATCTCGGCCTGCTTTATTGAAACGGGATATGTGCTGACCAGTCCTGAAACGACATCCTCTCCTTGATTTCCAGGGCTGAAGTCGCCCCACAATGTCACCATGTCTCCGGACCACCGCGGGTTGTGTGTGAAAAAGACCCCGGCCCCTGATTTACTGGAAAAATTGCCGAAAACCATGGCCTGAACCGTAACAGCCGTGCCCCAATCATCGGAAATGCTCATGATCCTGCGGTACGTTTCTGCCTTTGGCGTCTTCCAGGAATCAAACACTTTCTGAATCGCCACGTGAAGCTGACCAAAAGGGGACAATTCGATCTCTATACCGCTGTCCTGTATAAGCGACTTGTAAGCCATTGTAATGGCCTTCATTTGCTGGCCAGCAAAGTCTTTTTTGTAGGGCACACCCAGGCGTTGTTTGAAATCATCAATAATGGCATCAAAATCATTTCTTAAAAGACCAAAAGCCATGCCGTAGGACTGGAGAAATCTCCGATACGTATCCCACCCAAACCACTCATTCCCTGTCCGCGCAATCAGCCCAAGGACAATCGCCTCATTGATCCCCACATCAAGGAACGTGTCCATCATGCCCGGTTGAGAAATAGAGGACCCGCTCCTCACCGAGAAAAGCAAGGGGTTATTGGGGTCTCCAAAGGTCTTCCTGGCCAATTTTTCGACAGCGGCCACCTCCAAGGCCACCTGATCTTCAAAATTTTTCTTTGCAGGCGGATAATTATCAACAATTTCACGGCACCTGAAAACCTCTGTGGTGATAATAAACCCTGGGGGAACGGGCATGCCAAGATCTCTCAACTTGACCAGATTCAGCCCCTTGTTGCCCAGATGGATAATGTCTGAAAGGTCTTTTTTAACAGGATATAGTGGCGTTACTGCCTTCTGAGGGTCATAAATGAGTAATAGCCGCAGGGTCGCCACTGGCAGTTCGTGTGATTGCTGGTAAAGGGTATTCAAAATACGGCTTAGAAAAAGGTCAAGCTGCTGAAGGCCCAGGGAAGAAGCAATCCTGTCACGCAAAAAGATTTCTGTCACACGGTGCTCCAGTTTCTCCCTGTCACCCACCTCTTCCGACGGGAGATATTTGTCCATTAACCTTTCGGCAGGCACCTGTCCCAAGATCCTGGAGAGGTTATCCTGATGAATGTTATTGAAATTATCGTTCACAATGTTGCTTACAGCCTGGGAAAACCCACGAAAGATGTCCAAGTACTGGGTAAATGAGAACCCCTTGATCTCAAGTGAATGTGCCAACAGATCCAGTTGTCTTTTCATCTCTAAAGATGACATGCCATCCAGCTTAAGCGCCAAGCATCAAATTTCATCTCATGATAGCTGCCATACATAGAAGGTATATCCACTGCAAAATGCCGTTTCCTGTAAATATCCTCCCTGATTTCATAGCCTTTACCGGAAAGGATGATCTCCTTTAACTTTTCGAGATAAGCCAATAATTTTACGAGTTTTTTGCTACTGTCTTCCTCCTCAAAAGCCTTTTTAAGTTTTCCAAGATCGGGTAAGCCGCTGGCCTGTAACTGGCCCAGATACCCATCTATTTCAGTGAATCCCAGGTTGTATTTCTGGTAAAGGAGCTTATAGAGGGTGACGGCCAGTTCCACCCTTTCTATATCAAGATCAGATACCCCGGGGATATCAGAAACTTCTTCCTTAAGACGATCTGCTTTAAAATGCAACATGCCTGTCACATGATCAAAACCCTCAGTATGATAAATATGGCTGACAACCCTGTGAACCCCATCAATGTATGGCCCTTCTGTCTCGATCTGCTCATAAATATTGGGGGGCACAAAAGGCTTTAGCCCTTCTTTGGCCTTGGTATTCCAAAAATTCAGAGTCCCTTCCATCAACCCGACGGTCTGGTTACTGCTCTCCACATGACTTTGCTTTCTCAAGAAGTGAGTAAGAGGATCCCTTCGAAGACAAATTTCATCGATCCTGGTGGAGATGTCCCTGAGCCTTCCCTCGGCTCCGATGTCATTGAAATAGGCAGGAAAAAGACGAGTCAACTGCTTGGCAAGGTTATAAACAGGGCTAATGTCGCTGTTCAAAAACCGGGTGATATCCCTGGGAAACAGGTCTGTATCTCTAATGAAAACCCCGCTCAATGAAAGGTTAATGATCAAACATAAAAAAACTCACAAGCTCGTTCTTATCCGTCTTATAGACCCCGCGGCCCATGTTCAAAACACAGTTCAATGCTGTGCCCGGAAACTTTTCTGCACTGATTTTCAAGATGGCAAAGGTCTTTTCTAAGGCTTGCTCGATAAGCTGCGGGTTTTCATGTTGTATAAGCCAGGAGATGGTTCGATTAATGTCTCTTAAGGTCTCCTCATGGATTGATGAAAGGCCTGTGAAATCCATGATATGGAGAAGATATATCAATTTCCACTGATTCCCCTGCTCTTTATCCCTCCCGGCACTTAGGAGCTTTTGCGGAATCTCATTGTAAACGCCTACAATCCGACCATATCCGGGAAGCTTAGTCAGTTGGCTCAAAATTTTACCAGGGTTCCCATCCGATTTCTCACTAATGCGTGCCAGTTCATTTTGCCATGCTTTGAGCTGTTTATGTGAAACTGGTTTAAAAATCTCACCCAATCCTGCGTCTTTAATGGCATAGCCGGACTCTTTTTCAAACCAGAGCCCTGCATCACCCTGTTCGAGCCAGTAATGATAGCTATATTGGTAGTACTCTCTCAAAAGACGGTTAATAGCAGTCAAATCAGATCCGGAAGGGGCCAACTGGCTATAGGTTCTCCCGAGCTTATCCAATTGATAAAAACTTTTCACAAATAAAAAGAAAATTTCTTCCGGGGACTGTCGAATCTGCTCAAAGGCATAGTCCAACACACCCAAAAATCTGAAGAGATCTCTGCCCGAATCCTTGATGAGTCTCTGAATAAAAACGAGAAGGTCATCCACTGCGTTGAGTATTACTGCCTTATCACGAGAAGAATCAACGGCCTGAAAAAATATGTCAATATACAGCTTCGCTGCATCTGGTCCTTTGGGATGGGTCTTTAGCACGTTAAAATAATTCAACGAATAAGCCCTGGCTTCCCTTACAATAAATTCCCAGTTTTTGTACGGATGGCAAAGCTCTTCCAGGAAGGTCTGAACACCCTTTCTAAGGCCGTAATACTCTCCCATAACTTCCTTAAGGACTTCGTACCGTTTATCAACCGTCACATCAACGCGGCTGACGGCGATGTTTACATCAAGAGCCTTAGGCTGCATATCCTCAATTCTCCATAACTTTATCGTTTGAGAGCTGTTTGTTAAGAGCTAATTTTTTCTTCAAGAAACGAAATTTCCGAAATAGTAAGTTCTCAATAAATTAGGGTTTGTTTCTTGTAGGGTGGGGTTTTCAACCCCGCCAATAACGGTGGCATATAAAATGCCGCCCTACACAAGCAGATTTGCCCCAACTTTTTGAGATGTTACGAAACCCCCTCTCCGAGCCGTAGGCCCTACGCGCCGGAGGCCTCAATCCCCCTTTGCAAAAGGGGGAAGGTTCGGAATGCCCGGATTTATTGAGATGTTATCTGAAATACAGCGAAGTTTTTAAAGTTTAACACAATCTTTCTGTTTGCATCAATAGATTTTCTATTTTAAAATGATGGTGAATAAACTTTGACACTAATATCCTGAGAAAGACTTTTTTACGATTGGATAAACAAGACTGGCAGAATAGGGGTAAAGGGCATCGGGAAAGGTTACGCCAGAAATTTGTAGAAGGCGGCCTTGAAAGATTCTCAGATGATGAGGTGGTGGAGTTTCTCTTAACACTGGGTACGCCCCGGGGCGATCTAAAAATCCCGGCACGTGAGGCCATGGAGAAGTTCAGCAGCCTTTCTGGCGTTCTTTCAGCTCCTACGGAAAAATTGACAAAAATCAAGGGAATCGGCCCCAAGAATGCCCTTTACCTGAAACTTGTACATCAGGTGGCGCGAAGATACCTCAAGGATCGTACGGATCGAAAAGCCTTTTTCGGCTCATCACGGGCGGTCTTTGATTATCTTTTCCACTCGATGCGGGACTTGAACAGGGAGGTCTTCAAGACACTCTTCTTAAACCGTAAGAATGAATTGGTTTTTGATGAGGATATGTTCCTGGGAACGCTCACTGGAAGCGCGGTGTATCCCCGTGAGATCATGACGCGTGCACTTGAAAAAAAGGCTGCGGCTCTTGTGTTCGTCCACAACCACCCATCTGGTGACCCAACTCCCTCTACTGAAGACCGGAGGCTTACGAGAGATCTTGTCTGGTCGGCGAAGCTCCTGATGATTCAAGTCCTCGACCACATCGTCATAGGCCAGGGGACTTATTACAGTTTTGCAGATGAAGGCCTCATCAAAAGATTTGCGAATGAATATGATCAAAAATTTTCCTCTTAAATTCTTGACATCGATAAGATAATTAGAGAAAATAGAGGATTAAGGTATCTGCCGATAACTCGGGGATAAAACCCTTACTTACGGGTAAACTCCAAAGAAGGAATTTAGGCGTAAGCCTTTTATACAGCCCCTGAATATTGAGTTATTACAAATTAAGCTTCATCCCGAGAGTGCGAGAGTGGCGGAACTGGTAGACGCGCTGGATTTAGGATCCAGTACCGAGAAGGTGTAGGGGTTCGAGTCCCCTCTCTCGCACCAACAACAGGATTTGATGATCCTTTGCAGCATGTAGAAATTTGAATTGGAAAATGGCCGAGTCTGGTATCGATGCCTTGAAATTAATTAAATCATTATTAGCTTTTTCACCAAGACTTCAGTAACGCCTCTTTTTCTTTAAACAATGCTGAAAGGCCTTTGAAAAATGTTCAATTTTGATCAAAATAAAGTCGAAAATTCCGGACTTTGAGCGAAGGAACGCGATCAACCTGGGACGGAAAGCATGACCCCATAGGAATATCACGTCTGAGTAAGCACTGAACGAGGACAAACATGAGAACTAACCTGGAAGACATCACTTCTGTAAAGAAAAAATTATCAGTTGAAATTGAATCTGAGGAAGTGGACAGAAAATTCAACAACGCGTACAAAACACTTGGGAAACAGGTCAAAATACCCGGATTCAGACCGGGGAAAGTGCCCAGAAAAATCCTCGAGAGACATATTGGCAGTCAGGTAACAGAAGATGTGGCAAAAGACCTTATTAATGAGACATTACCCGGGGCTTTAGAAGAGGTCAAAACGTTCCCTCTCGGCGTACCCACCTTAGAAAAAGAGACGCTTAAACAGGGACAGGACTTTAAATATTCCGCCATAATGGAGGTCCGCCCCCAATTCGAGATAGGGAACTATCTGGGGCTCGAGGTGGAAAAAGAGACATGTTCGGTCTCTGAACAAGACGTACAGGATCAGCTTGCCCAACTAAGGAATGCTCACGGTACACTCACTTCCATTGACTCAAACAGGCCCATCAAAAAAAATGATCACGTGGTTCTCGATTATCAGGGATTTGAGAAAGGGCAGCCTCTCGAAGGAATTCATGCATCAAATTTCCTTCTCAAAGTTGGGAGTAATGATTTTCATCCTAAGTTTGAGGAATCCCTGATTGGTCTCAAAAAAGATGACGAAGCGGAAATCAAGGTTGAATTCGAAGTCAGTTACCCTCATACAAAGCTTGCCGGAAAAGCTGTAGACTTCAAGATTAAGATAATAGATATCAAAAAATTGGTACTGCCGGAGCTAAATGATGAGTTTGCCCAAAATCTCGGGGCTGACTTTAAAAATTTGAAGGACCTGAATAATAAGGTCAGAGAAATGATCCTCGCTCAAGAGGAGAAAAGAATCGATAGCGAGCTAAAACAAAATTTGCTAAAAAAAATCTCAGACAGTGTTGACTTTGAACTTCCTCAGACCCTGGTTGAAGCGGAGATTGAACAGGTTGTTGAAAATGTCAAGGAGAATCTCATAAGAAGTGGCTCAAATCTGGAAAAAACAGGCCTTTCGGAAGAGAAGCTTCAAAAAGACTTTAGACCTGCTTCAGAAAAACGAGTCAAGGATTTGCTAATTTTGGGCGAAATAGCTAACAAGGAAAAACTTGCAGTAAATGAAGAGGATATGAACCAGGGATTCAAGGACTTGGCTGCATCTACCGGGCAGGATGCTGAAATCCTCCGAAAGTATTATCAGGCTAAAAATCTCACTGATGCCATGGAGGAAAAGCTGCTCGAGGAAAAAACATTGAATTACCTGGTGGAAAATGCTAAAATTTCTGTGATAGATCCTCAAAGTAAAAATAATTCTAAAAAAAAGGAGAATGATTAGGCTTTATGCTGATTCCAATCGTGGTTGAACAGTCAAGCCGTGGCGAACGGGCTTATGATATTTACTCAAGGTTGCTGAAGGATCGGATAATCATTATGGGAGAGGAAGTGCTTGACGCTATGGCCAATACCGTCATAGCCCAAATGCTCTTTCTGGAATCCGAGGACCCCGACAAAGACATCAACATGTACGTCAATTCCCCTGGTGGGTCAGTTACTGCCGGAATGGCCATCTATGACACCATGCAATACATCAAACCGGATGTAGCCACTATCTGCATGGGGCAAGCCACCAGCATGGCAGCCCTGCTCCTTGCAGCCGGGACAGAGGGTAAACGATATGCCCTCCCCCACTCCAGGATCATGATTCATCAACCTCTCGGAGGAACACAGGGCCAGGCCACCGATATAGATATTCACGCCAAAGAAATATTAAAAATGAGAGATACGTTGAACCAAATCCTTTTCCAACATACTGGCCAACCAATTGAAAAGGTGAAAAAAGACACTGAACGCGACTATTTCATGACCAGTGAAGAGGCAAAGGAATATGGCATAGTAGATAAAGTTATCACCACAAGAGAAATGCAAAACCAATTAAGCAAAGACAAGAAGGCATGATATTATGAGTAAAAAAAGTGACTCCAGTGATGATTTGATGTGTTCGTTCTGCGGAAAGAGCCAGGACGAAGTAAAGAAACTTATCGCAGGTCCTTCTGTATATATTTGCGATGAGTGCATTCAACTTTGTAACGAAATCATCGCCGAAGAATATAGCCAGGAAAGTGAAGAAGACTCATCATCTGAGTTATTAAAGCCTGCCGAGATAAAAGAAACCCTTGACCAGTATGTAATCGAGCAGGAGAAACCAAAAAAGACCCTGTCTGTGGCGGTTCACAACCATTACAAGAGGATTAGCACAAAGGTCGATATGGAAGGCGTGGAGATAGAAAAAAGCAATATCCTCCTGATTGGCCCCACAGGGTCTGGCAAGACACTTCTCGCACAGACCCTGGCCAAGATCTTAAAAGTCCCTTTCACGATTGCAGATGCCACAACCCTCACTGAGGCCGGATATGTGGGTGAAGACGTGGAAAACATTATCTTAAACCTCGTTCAAATGGCTGATTATGAGGTGGAGGCTGCGTGTAGGGGCATCGTTTATATCGATGAAATCGACAAAATCGCCAGAAAATCAGACAGTCCATCCATTACCCGCGATGTGTCCGGGGAGGGGGTCCAGCAGGCCCTTTTAAAAATCATAGAAGGGACCCTGGCCAACGTCCCGCCCAAAGGGGGCAGAAAACACCCGCAACAGGACTTTGTAAAGGTGGACACGAGTAATATCCTTTTTATTTGCGGTGGTACCTTCAATGGTCTGAACAAAATAATCAGAAATCGAATCGGCAGCAAATTGATCGGCTTTGAAGCAGATATAAAAGGCAAAGGTGAAATTGATATTAACGAGATAATGGCTTTAGTCCAGCCTGAAGACCTCATCAGGTTCGGCCTGATACCGGAATTCATCGGAAGAATACCCATTGTTGCCACATTAAACGAATTAAGTCTGGACGCCCTTGTAAGGATTCTGACAGAGCCCAAAAACGCCCTCATTAAACAGTATAAAAAATTATTTGAACTGGAGCACGTTAATCTGAAATTCACCGATGAGGCTCTATTGTGTGTTGCTAAGGCTGCATTAGAACGCAAATCCGGCGCACGCGGCTTAAGAGCAATTCTTGAATCTGTAATGTTGGATATCATGTATGAAATTCCTTCTTCTCCGGAAATACAAGAGTGTGTGATTGGCGAAGAGGTCATAACAAGGGGCGAGTCTCCTCTATTACTTTATGAAAACCAGGTAGAATATGCATAAATCAATGTTCAATTTAACGAAAAAAGATCAAAGCGATTTCCTTAAAACGGAAAAATCATACTATCCGCTTCTGCCACTCAGAGACGTTGTTGTTTTCCCCAACGTAGTAGTCCCGCTCTTTGTGGGGCGAGAGAAATCCATTAAGGCGCTTGAATATGCCATGTCTCATCAAAAGGAAGTTTTCTTGTCTGCTCAAAAAGACGCGAAAATCGATGATCCGTCTCCCGGAGATATATATTCTTTTGGCACTCTCAGCACTGTTCTTCAATTGCTAAAGCTGCCCGATGGCACAGTCAAAGCCCTGATTGAAGGGAAAGAAAGGGGAAGGATTGAGAATACCCTGGTCAAACAGGAATTTTTCATGGTCGAAGTGAGTAAAATTCCAAGACGGCACGATACAACAGTTGAGACCAAGGCATTAATGAGAACCATTAATGCCAGTTTCAAAGAATATGCCAAACTAAACAGCAAAATCGGGCAGGAAGTTGTTTCAACAATGATGTCCATCCAGGACCCTGAACGTCTGGGAGATACCATAGCGGGTCATCTCACCTTGAGGGTGCGGGAAAAGCAGGAGCTTCTCGAAACGCAAGACCTGAACAAACGGCTGGAAAAACTTTTTGAAAAACTTAACAATGAGGTAGATATCCTCAGGCTTGAGCAGAGACTCAGGGTAAGGGTCAAAAAACAGATGGAAAAGACCCAAAAGGATTATTATCTCAACGAACAGATGCGTGCCATCCAGAAAGAAATGGGCACCAAGGATGATTTCAAGGCAGAGCTTAACGAACTCGAAAAAAAGATCAAGCGAAAAAGGCTATCCAGGGAAGCACATGCCCGGGTTAAGCAGGAATTCAGCAAGCTTAAGATGATGTCTCCCATGTCGGCAGAGGCTACCGTAGTGAGGAACTATATCGACTGGATCATCTCCCTGCCCTGGAACGAAAAAACAAAAGGAAAACTGGACATTGAAGAAGCTGAAACAATCCTGAACGAAGATCATTATGGACTTGAAAAGCCAAAGGAGAGAATCCTTGAGTACCTTGCTGTTCAAACACTGACCAAAAAAATGCGAGGGCCTATCCTGTGTCTCGTAGGCCCTCCAGGAGTTGGTAAAACCTCATTAGCCAAGTCGGTGGCAAGGGCCACCGGGCGAAATTTTGTTCGTCTCTCTCTCGGAGGGGTTAGGGATGAGGCCGAAATAAGAGGACACAGAAGAACGTATATTGGAGCGCTTCCGGGAAAAATCATTCAATTCCTTAAGAAGGCCAAATCAAACAACCCTGTCTTTTGCCTGGATGAGGTTGACAAAATGAGCACCGATTTCCGTGGCGACCCGTCTGCAGCTCTCCTCGAGGTCCTGGATCCGGAGCAAAACTTCGCGTTTAATGACCATTATCTTGACCTGGACTATGATCTGTCTGATGTATTCTTTATCACCACAGCCAATACCCTTCACAGCATTCCGCTGCCACTACAGGACAGAATGGAAATTATCCGGCTGCCAGGCTACACAGAACTGGAAAAGCTGAACATCGCAAAGCAATTTCTTGTAAAAAAACAGACCGACCAAAACGGCCTTCAGTTTGAGAACATCTCTTTTACTGACAAGGCCATTTATACAATCATCAGGACATTTACACGAGAAGCTGGTGTCCGGAATTTGGAGAGAGAGATCTCTTCGATATGTCGTAAGGTGGCGAGGGAGATAGTAAAAAATGGTGTAGATACAAAAATATCCTTGAAGGCTCAGTCCATTCACAAATATCTTGGTATACCAAAATACCACTATGGGCGCACTGAAGAAAAAAGCATCATCGGTGTGGGAACAGGACTGGCATGGACTGATGTGGGAGGGGAACTCCTTCAAATTGAAGCCACCATTATGCCAGGCAAAGGGAACCTGGTGCTGACAGGAAAACTCGGAGATGTAATGCAGGAATCGGCCCAGGCCGCTCTGAGTTATGTGCGGTCAAGGGCACGGCAGTTAAGACTTCCTGATAACTTCTATGAGAATATTGACATCCATATTCATGTCCCGGAGGGTGCTATTCCCAAGGATGGCCCTTCTGCAGGTATCACACTTGCTACTTCAATCGTCTCCGCCCTTACGAGAAAACCAGTTAATCATAATATTGCCATGACAGGTGAAATCACTTTAAGGGGGAGAGTTCTTCCCATTGGGGGCCTCAAAGAAAAGATACTGGCAGCCCACCGAGGCGGCCTGAGCAAGGTACTCATACCCTTTGACAATAAAAAAGATATTGAGGAGATACCAGGAAAAATCCTAAAAAAAGTTGAAATAGTCCTGGTTGAGCATATGGATGAAGTCCTGACGCAGGCACTGGTCCTGGAAGAAGGGGGAGAGCTCTTTGCGCCGGAAGAAGAATACGAAGCCCTTTTGCCTCACAGACACTATCAAAAAGACTGGAGAAGAATCTCAATCCAGTATTACAGCTCACTGAGCGGTTTAAATAATCTTGACAAAAGCAATCCAGACGGTTAGATTGGTTATTTATCGGGCGGATAGCTCAGATCGGGCGGATAGCTCAGTGGGAGAGCGTCGGCCTTACAAGCCGAGGGTCGCAGGTTCAAATCCTGTTCCGCCTACCATTATTGTATCGGGGATGTAATTCAGTTCTAATTAGACCTTCCCGCATCTACATGCGGGAAGGTCGCCAGGATAAACCCGTTTGGAATGTCCGTTTCGCTGTAAAATTAAAAAATCAACACTCGGGGACGTAGTTCAGTTCTGGTTAGAACGTCCCGCATGTAGATGCGGGAAGGTCGCCAGGATAAACCCGTTTGGGATGTCCGTTTTGTTGTGAAATCAAAAATTAACACTTGGGGACGTAGTTCAGTTCTGGTTAGAACATCCCGCATGTAGATGCGGGAAGGTCGCCAGGGTAATCCCCGTTATGATATACGTTTTGTTGTAAAATCAAAAATTAACACTTGGGGACGTAGTTCAGTTCTGGTTAGAACGTCCCGCATGTAGATGCGGGAAGGTCGCCAGGGTAATCCCCGTTATGATATACGTTTTGTTGTAAAATCAAA
>MVDB01000058.1 GCA_002050025.1 Desulfobacteraceae bacterium 4484_190.2 | reverse complement strand
ATGCCATTGTCAATGTAAGCGCTTTGGGCATTTGTGGAGGTCCAGGTCAGGGTGGACGAGGCACCTTGTTCAATAGTTACCGGCGTGGCGCTTATGCTTACAGTGGGAGGGACGGAGGGATCGGTCACACTGATGGTTACACTGTCAGTAGCTGTGCCTCCTAGGCCAGTAACCGTAATCGTATACGGAATCGTCTCAGTGGGCGAGACCGTGGTGGAATCATTTACATCAACAGAGCCTATGCCATTATCTATGGAGGCGGAATCTGCGTTGGTCGAGGCCCAGTTCAGGGAGGTAGATTCTCCAACCACAATGGTCTCAGGATCAGCGCTTATAGTTACAGTGGGCGGAGGTATGTTAACCGTTACTGTAACGCTTTCGGTCGTTGTGCCTCCTGTCCCCACAGCAGTGAGTGTATAGGTGGTGGTCTCAGTTGGAGAAACCTCAAGGGAGCCGTTTAGATCCACACTCCCTATGCCCTGGTCTATGCTTACGCTGTCAGCATAGGCCGTAGCCCACGTGAATGTGCTCGATTCACCAGTTGTGATGATTTGGGGGTCTGCCGAGTAGGTCACCTCCGGGGGTGGAACCGGGCTTCCTGCCTTGTTGACCTCTATGGTTATGGAAGCCCCAGGGGTATCCCTGAGAAAGACGGTTAAATAGTTTCCGGATCGTAATGTAATCTCTTTTTCATAAACTAGATCGTCTCCAACCAAAAAATCCCGAAGGGGAACAAGTGTTGTATTGAAAAAGACAAATCCTCCACGGATCTGCTCCTCTGGCGTGTTCTTGGTAATCCTAATGATTCCTTCTCCAGGATCTTCAACATCGAACGTATGTACTGAGAAGTGGACATGCCACTGCCCGATTTCAAAAACCCTTGGGCCAAATACCGTCTGATTCTCTGCATGAACAAGTGAAGAAATGGCAGAAAAGACAAACAAGAATAGGAGGAGACAGAAAACTTTTCTTGACATGGTGCACCTCAAAGAGATTATTGGTTTAAAGACGATTCCTGAATAGACACAAATGGTCGCGTGCAATCACATGTTAAAGTCAAGCTATCTATTCCTTCTCCTTCTCATAGATCCCCAGAATTCCCTCCAGGCCATTGTAGTGAGGGTTTTTTCAGACGTTGGCCCATGTCAAGTAGTCCGATGATGGGATCAACTCCCTTAGAATCCGCTTTAGCCGCTCGTTCAAAAGGAACAGGATATCCAGTTCTATGCCCTCCTTTTCTCTCAGGGCATTGAGTTTATCGGGATCAATCCGGTCGGTTATCTTTTTGCATAGGTAGTTGACGCATATCACATGGCGGGCCTTGAGCAGGCAGCCACTTTCTCCCAGGAAAAAACAGCTTTCCTTATCATGTCTCTTTCTGGGAAGTCTTACATCAAGCAAGCGATTGATCAGAAGAAGCCATCCATCATACTTGTTCTCCAGCCCTGCACCGCAGCATGACCCGCCCTCATTCTTCTCACAGTCCATGCATATATCCAAGATGCCTGCTTCCCCCATCTCCTTGTGAGAGGCTTGTATCGCATCTACTAACCTTTTCAAATAGTCAACAATGGGTTTGTCCTGAATGAGCTGGCCTCTGAAACTTTTATAACAGTGTTCGGCCCAGTCGATCTTTTCCTCAATGGGGCTTGAAAGGGATACCTCATTTATGTTCATAGTGCGGCAGCTTTTATTCTTGTCTGATGGTTCTGTGCTATAAGGTGTATTGATAGTAATGATACTGGATACTCGATCCTATCCGTTAATATAGGCCAAGATCGTGAATTTTGAGCCGAGTTTCAATATATTGTGGTGCAAATAATGTAAAGATACTGGTTTCTGGATACTGGATACAATAATATATTTTTTCACTTTTTTAATCTTTCGAAAAGGACCGTACAACAAATTGATAATATCACCAGGTGCTGATCCAGCAACCAGCATCTCTACGCCTCAAGCTCAAGAGCTTTTCTTTTTCTTTGGAATACGCTTTTTCCCTCTCACTGCCTTTTTCTCCTCTTTTTCCTCCTTGTCGCCAAAGCTTTTAAGTCCTTCGGCCAGATCTCTTAGCTTCTTATTCACCAGGTAATTGATTGTCCCTTTTGGATAGGTGCCATCAGCCTTCCTTTCCCCGCCTTTTTTCCCGGTCAGGATCTCGATACCCTCATCAATGGTCTTCACAGGATATACGTGGAACTGACCCTTTTTGACCGCCTCAACCACATCTTTGCGAAGCATCAGGTCCTTCACATTGCTCTCGGGAATTATGACCCCCTGGCTTTTGTTCGCGCCCTTTTTCAGGCAACAGTCATAAAACCCCTCGATTTTCTGATTGACGCCCCCAATGGCCTGCACCTCTCCGTTCTGATTGACCGACCCGGTGACCGCGATACCTTGCTTAATAGGGGCCCCCGAGAGACTCGACAACAGGGCATATGCCTCTGTGGACGAGGCGCTGTCCCCGTCCACGCCGCCATATGACTGCTCAAAGGCAATGCTGGCACTCACAGTCAGGGGTTTGTCCTGCGCAAATTTTTTGCGGAGGTATCCGCTGAGGATAAGTACACCCTTGTTGTGGGTACTGCCTGACATGTCAGCTTCTCTTTCAATATTTATTATTCCTGCACGTCCCATAGAGGTGGAGGCGGTGATTCGAGAGGGCTTGCCGAACATATAGTCTCCAAGGGCATAGACAGCAAGGCCATTCACCTGTCCCACAATTTCACCGTCCACATCTATCATCAGTGTCCCGCGATCGATCATTTCCTGGATGTGTTCCTCGATCATATTGGAACGGTATATTTTGGCCTCCACGGCCTTATTGATATGTTTTTCCTGGACAGCCGGGGCATCCGTATCCTTGTGGCTGGCCCAGAAATCGGCTTCACGGATTAGATCTGTGATTGCAGGAAAGCTGGTGGAGATTTTCTCCTGCCTTCCAGTCATCCGGACCGCCTGTTCAACGAGTGCAGCCACCGCTGTCCTGTCAAAGGGCTTCAATTTTTCTTCATCCGTTTGCATCTTGATAAACTCTGCGAATTGCTGAATGCTTTCTTTATTCTTGTCCATAGAGGTATCAAAATCAGCCCTGACCTTAAAAATCTTTTTTACATCCGCGTCATAGTGCTGGAGCAGATGGTATAGATAGGTATCTGAAATAACGACTATTTTTAGGCTCAGCTCAATGGGATCCGGTTTAAGCCCTGTGGTAGTGAAGAGGTAAAATGGGTCATAGGTTTCAATTTCAAGCCTTTTACTTTTAAGTGCCCGCTTGAGCGCCTTCCACACACCCGGCTCCACAATGGCATCCATGAGATTAAACACCAGGTACCCACCATTTGCTTTGATCAGCGAACCAGCCTTGATCTTGCTGAAATCCGTCCGCCATACCCCGCTTCGATCAACAACACGCTCAATACTCCCGAAAATGTTTCGATATGTGGGATAGTTTTCAACAATGACTGGTGGCTCTTTTTGCTCACTATTGTCTACCAAAAGATTGACCTGGTATGATTGAAACCGGTCGGCCTCCGGAAGTAAAGGCGAAAGGCCAGGGATTTGCACCTGGGCCTGGCCCACAAATACCTGTTGGAGATTACCGGCCATATCTTCGAGCATGGCCTCCAGATATTTTTTAATCGGCCTGTTTTTGTATTTTTTAATGAGTGGAGCTGTCAGGTCGGATGCATGTTTCATGAACATCATACGATCCATTGCCTCTACTTTTTCCTGGACCTCTTTTTGAAGATCTCTTAATTCTAGAAAAATCTGATCTATCTGTTCAGTCAGGGCAGCATGTTTTTCTTTCAGCTCATCAAATTCTTTTTTTGGGAATCTTTCCTTTTCAACCATCCCCTCAAGTTGATCGATATGAACCGGATTTCCATCAACCACGGGCATTACTTCAGGGCGTTTGACCTGTCCTACCTGGACATCTACCAGCGCGAACCCTTCTTCTTTGACTTTCTCGCCAAGGTCCTTAAAAAAGCCCTTCCCTTTTTTCTCATAGGTCTCCATGACTTCTTTTTTCAGGTTGATATATTCCTGGCTTTCAAAAAGCTTCGGAATCTCTTTCTTAAGGGTCTTTACAAGGCCCCCGATGTCCTTTTTAAAAGAGGCTCCTTTTCCCGCCTTAAGACGAAGCAACGTAGGAGACTCAGGGTTTTTAAAACAGTTTACATAGCAAAGATCGTCAGGGACATTATCCTTTTTGGATATCTCTTGGAGCAGTTTACGTACAGTAGACATTCTGCCCGATCCTGCCGCTCCAGTGACAAACACATTGTATCCCGGTCTGTCGATTCCTATCCCGAATTGGAAAGCCTCAACACCTCTTTGCTGTCCAATAATCTCCTTGAGGGGTTTAAGGTCATCAGTGGTTCTAAAAGGCAAGGTCGATGGGTTAAGCCTCCATCTGAGTGTCTCTACAGGCACCTCTGTATATGATTTTTTACTGGGCATTTAAATTATCTCCTTATTTTCAAAAAGCTACGCAACTTCTATTGAGGTTCACTTGACTTGGATTTGGACACCCCGCGCTTTATCCGGCTCGCATTTGGGCATCGTAATCTTTAATATACCTTCTTTATAAACAGCCTTTATTTCATCAACTTTTATCCTGCAGGGCAGTGAAATGGTGCGTGAAAAAGATCCGGTCGTCTTCTCAACCCTTTGATAGCCGGCGCTTTCTTCTACCGTCTCACCCCTCGTCTCTCCCTGAATAAACAACGTGTCCTCGGTTACAGAGATATCCATATCCTCAGGGTTGATACCCGGAAATACAGCCTTTATGGTAAGGGTGTCTTCGGTTTCAAATAGGTCTATTGAGGGGATTCCCCCATCTTCATCAGGAAACATTTGCACCCCAAAACCATACCAGAACCGGTTAAAGAGACGCTGCATGTCTTTCCTCATTTTAGAAATCTCCTGATTTTTCCACAGGATTAGCTCGGACATGATAAGAACTCCTTTTATATTTGAAATTGCGCCGATGAGTATTCTAAAAATAGATCTCTCCAAATGCAAGGAATTTCGTAACTACATAGGTTCAAAGTTCCGGGTTCACGGTTCAATGGTCGCTTGCTGAACCACGTACAGTTAAACCCGCGTTTTTCCTGAGCCGGTTGAGGAGCCTTTGCATGGACAATGGTTCATGGCTCCGGGTTTAACCACTGAACCCCTGGCCCAGACCTGGCTTGCCTCTCCCGTTGAGTAGAAACTCCTGGAGTAGAATTCAGTGCGATCGTTTCGAGAATGCTATCAAGTCGTGCCTCCCGATCCCGTCCAGGTCTCGGGACGGGGAGGGCAGGCGTGAACCATTGAATTTTTGAACCTGAGTTATGGAATTTCTTAGTATTTCTTGACTCACAAACCCCTTTTTCCTATTATCCATCATTTGAAAGCCAACGCTTGCAAAACGCCGTGTTTTCTGGCTGGGTGGCAAGACCTGCCGGCCAGGATCAGAGAAGGGATAGCAAATGAAAGAAGGTAAAAATCTGTTGATGGTGAACGTTTCCGGCCAGGACCGGCCCGGAATCACAGCCACCCTCGTCCGGGTATTGATGGAGCACAATGTAGAGGTAGTAGACATTGAACAGGCCTCGTTACAAAACCTTTTGGGGTTATATTTGCTTCTGGACCTGAGCAAAGCCAGTGACTCAAAAGACAGCGTCATCAAGGATCTCCTTTTCGAAGCGAGCAAACTCAATTTGACCCTCAATTTCAGGTTTTTTTCTCCAAACGAGGTCCTCGCACTCAACCAGCGTAACCTTTACGTCCTTACCCATTTTGGGGGTACCCATGCCCTGGCAGAGCTTTCCAGGATCCTGGGCGAGGAAAACGTCAACATCGAAATGATATCCAGCCTGGCACACCATGACGCCCTGTCCGTGGAGATGATCCTTAACGTCCATAGCGCCTCCAGCCTGAGCCGGCTAAAGCAACAGATCATGGTCAAAAGCCATGAACTCAACATAGACCTGGCACTTCAAAAGATGGAGGCATATCGCAAGAATAAACGCTTGATTTTCTTTGATATGGACAGCACCCTGGTGGATATGGAAATAATCGATGAGATGGCCCTCCGGGCCGGTGTTTACCGGGAGGTGTCTCGAATCACAGAAAAGGCTATGCGGGGTGATTTCGACTTTGAGGAGTCGCTCATCCAGCGCGTCGCCCTGATCAAGGGCCTGACCGTAAGCGAATTGACCGAAATCAGGGATAACATGCGCCTCTCCCAGGGGGTCGAGGAATTGACGACAACGCTCAGGTGGCTGGGTTACAAGTTGGGAGTGATCACCGGCGGATTCGACTTCTTTTCAGACTACCTCAAGGAAAAACTCGGCTTTGATTTTGCCTTTGCAAACAAGCTGGAGATAAAAAATGATATCCTGACCGGCAGGATTGTTGGGCCTATCATAGACGCCGCCCAGAAAGCCCGCCTTGTCAACAAGACATCCTGCGACCAGGGGATTCTTCTCGATCAGACTGTGGTTGTGGGCGATGGGGCCAACGACGCCCTGATGCTCGGCCAGGCCGGGCTGGGGATTGCCTACAATGCCAAAAAGGGAGTTGACCGCGCGGCCAATGTCTCGCTGGGCAGGTCCCGCCTGAAAAATATCCTCTATCTTTTGGGCGTTACTGAAGGGGACATCAAAGAGGCCCTCACCTTCGAATCGGGGTAAGGTGTTTTTAGAGGGTGGGCCGAAAAAGTTTTTGAGGCTATCACTCGCCCAAATAGGCCTTTTTCACTTCCTCGTTATTAAGCAGTTCTGCTGAGGTGTCGGAAAGAGCGATCTCACCTGTTTCAATTACATACCCGCGGCGTGAAAACTGCAAGGCAAGCTGGGCGTTTTGTTCTACCAGGAGAATGGTCGTGCCTTGTTCATTGATCTGCCGAATGGTTTCAAAGATGGAGTCCACAAGGATTGGGGCCAGGCCCAGGGAGGGCTCATCGAGCAGGAGAAGGTTGGGGCGGCTCATAAGGGCCCGGGCTATGGCCAGCATCTGCTGTTCGCCGCCGGAAAGTGTGCCCCCGTGCTGTTTGCGGCGCTCACGCAGCACCGGAAAGATTCCGAATACCCGATCAATGTCCTCATTGATACCGTCCTTGTCCTTTCTCAGGTAGGCGCCCAGGTCAAGGTTCTCCATGACAGTGAGCAGGGGGAAAATCATACGCCCCTCCGGCACCTGGCAGACGCCCATCCGGACGATATTGTCAGGGCGTACTGATACGATCGACTGACCCTTGTAGAGGACGTCGCCCTCCACCGGGGTGAGAACGCCGCTGATGGTCATCAGGGTGGTGGATTTCCCTGCGCCATTTCCCCCGATGAGGCATACAATCTCATCTTTGTCCACTTCGATGGAGATCCCTTTAAGCGCGCGTATATTCCCGTAATAGGTCTTGACGTTATCCAGCTCAAGCAGCATTGGCAGCTCCTGTGCCCAAATATGCCTCAATCACCTTTGGATTGTTTTGAACTTCCTGAGGCTCTCCCTCGGTCAGCCACTCACCGTGATTGATTACCACCACACGTTCACACACGCCCATAACCACTTTCATATCGTGTTCGATGAGCAAAATTGTGATGTCCTTGTCCCTGATGCGGCGAATAAGGGCCATAAGGTCACGGGATTCCTGGGGGTTCATTCCGGCGGCAGGCTCGTCGAGCATAAGCAGATGGGGTTCTGTGGCCAGAGCCCTGGCAATCTCAAGGCGACGCTGGTCACCATATGGCATGGAACTGGCGATCTCTTCGCCCCGGTCCTTGAGTCCGACAAAATCGAGGAACTGGTGGGCGCTTTCTGTAATCCCTTTTTCTTCTGCCCGCTGGAATCTGTTTCGCACCACGGCGCCGAAAAAGATTGACCTGGTTCGACAATGACGCCCTATCTTGACGTTATCGATCACAGTGAGGTTGTCAAAGAGCCTGATATTTTGAAATGTACGGGCGATTCCCAAACCTGTTACTGCCTCCGGCTTTTTTCCACCAATGGAGGTGGTGCGGCCGCCGTTGGTCAATATAATCTGACCCCCGGTCGGCTTCTCAATACCGGCTACACAATTAAAAAGCGTCGTCTTCCCGGCGCCGTTCGGTCCAATAAGGCCAATGATCTCACCACGCTTGATGTCAAAAGTGATATCCTTAAGGGCCTCCAGGCCGCCAAAGCTTTTGAAAAGTTTCTTTATTTCCAGAATCGGTGTCATTTCTTTATGCCCACAGCAGGCTTAACTTTTTTCCTTTTGACCCGGCCTGCCCGCATCTTAGCTGCTACCGCCGGGATGGGCATTATACCTGCCGGACGAAAGCGCATCATAAGAACCATAATAAGACCAAAGGCCAGGAAACGAACCTGCACCGGCAGACCCAGCACGGGCAGGATTTCACGAAGTACTTCACTCAGCGAAACCAGTACCACGGCTCCGATCATAACGCCCCATATGTTGCCCATACCGCCTAATACGATCATGCACAAAATCAAAAAAGATTCCCAAAACTTGAACATATCAGGTGACAGGAAGGTCACCCACCTGGCAAAAAAGCTGCCGCCCACTGCTCCGAAGGCGGCGCTGATGGCGAAGGCGATGACCTTATACGCCAGCAGGTTAATACCACATGAAACAGCGGCTACTTCGTCATCGCGAATGGCAAACCAGGCCCTTCCCAGTCGGGAGTCCTGGATGCGGTACATGACAAAGACGGTCACAAGGACCATGACGATGGCGAGATAGTAGTATGGCAACTCACCTATGAATTCCCATTTAGGGCCGCCAAAGAGTGTAAGGTCGATGGACACCACATCAATTCCCGGCAGGCCAAGGGGCCCCCGGGTGAGCCAGATCTCGTTGGTCAGAAGGAGTACGACCAGCTCTGAAAAGCCGAAGGTCACGATGGCAAAGTAATCACCAGTGAGCCTGAGCGTTGGGGCTCCCAATAGGATGCCCCAGATAGCCCCGTTGATGAAGGCCAGAGGAATAATCACCCAGAATGAAAGGCCAAAGTGATAGGTAAGGAGACCCGAAGTGTAGGCTCCGATGCCGTAAAACCCGACATAACCCAAATCCAGCAGCCCGTTGAAGCCGGGCACGATATTTAACCCAAGGGACAGAATCATATAAAGCAAGACGAGGATAGCAATATGAAGCACGTAATCAGTTACAAAGGGAAGGAACGGCAGGATTAGTGCCAGAGCCAGAAGGCCAATTCTAATTTTGCCGCCGCGAGTCAGGTCCTGTAATCTCAATTTTCCCATCTCACATACTCTTTTTGGTTTCCTTGAGTACCTTGCCGAATAGGCCTGCAGGTATCAAGACAATAACGATGATCATGACGGCGTAAGAGATGCCGTCCCGGTAGAGCGAGCTCAAATATCCCGCCCCAAGCGCCTCGGCAACGCCGAGAATGACCCCTCCCAGCATTGCGCCTGGCACAGAACCGATGCCACCCAGCACGGCAGCGGCAAAGGCCTTGACACCGGCGACATAACCCATAGTTGGGTAGATCGAGTTGTAGAAAGCGCCCACCATGATGCCGGCGGCACCTCCTAAGGCCCCGGCCAGGGCGAAGGTGTAAGAGATTACCCGGTTGACGTTTATCCCTGTGAGGGCAGCCATGGTTTGATTCTGGGCCACAGCCCTCATGGCCTTGCCCCACCTGGTTTTTTTGATGATTAGGTTTAGACCCACCATCATGACGATGGTGAGTGTAAAGATAAAGACATGAAACCAGGAAAGATTGACACCTCCAAAAGTGACGGCCGTTTTCTCAAAATAGGCGGGAAGTGATCCATGTGGAAAGGGCTTGGGCCTGGAACCCCAGATAATCATGGCCAAATTTTGAAGGAAGATTGACATACCTATGGCCGTGATCAGCGCGGCCAGACGGGGAGACTGTCTCAATGGACGGTAGGCGACAATATCCAGCAACACGCCGCAGACAGCGCAGCAGGCCATGGCTACGAGAAACGCGACGTAAAAGGGCAAACCCAGGAAACTGATGAAAGTGATGGCAAAAAAGGCGCCCAGCATGTAGATTTCGCCGTGAGCAAAGTTGATTAGCTGGATAACCCCGTAGATCATGGTATAACCAACGGCGATCATAGCGTAAATGCCACCGATGGTCAATCCGTTGACAAGTTGCTGTAAAAGCAAAAGTCCTCCATTAACTTATGGCAAGACGCCGGAACCCGAAAGTTCCGGCGTCTGGGTTGATTTTCTCAATAGTTTAATGAATTATTTGGCCGGTACGAACTTGCCGTCCTTGACCATTTTGACAAAGGCAGGTTTGGAGCAATCACCCTTCTTGTCAAAGTAGGTTAAACCGGTAACACCCTTGTAGCCGTTGGCCTCGGAATTTAAGGCGGCCAGGCCGTCACGGATTTTCTTCCGGTCAGGGCCGGTTTTGGCAATGACCTGGGCCAGGATACCAAGGCAGTCATAGGCATTAGCGCTCATCCAATCCACATCACGGCCATAGGCCTTTTTGTACTGTTTGGCGAATGCCTTGCCGGCAGGGCTGGCCGATGCTGCTAAGAA
>MVDB01000228.1 GCA_002050025.1 Desulfobacteraceae bacterium 4484_190.2 | reverse complement strand
TCGGGGAGAAAATCGTTCGCAATGCCTTTATGAATGAGCATGGTTTCCATGGCATTGCAAACCCCCGGCCTTTGAACCTTGGCATTAAAGCATATTTTCCTGGCCATCTGAAGGTCAGCGTACTCATCCACGTATACGTGACAGACACCCTTGTAATGCTTCAATACAGGGACGCGGGAATGCTCTGTCACAAAACGGATCAGACCCTCACCTCCTCTCGGAATAATCGTGTCAATGTAGTCGTCAAGGCCGATCAAAATCTTAACTGCCTCTCTATCTGTGGTTGGAATAACCTGTATGGCCTTTGGAGGGAGTCCGGTTCCTACCAGTGTTTGTTCTAACAGGTCCGAAAGGATCAAGTTGGAATGAATGGCCTCAGATCCTCCTTTCAGGATTACCGTGTTGCCGGATTTCAGGCACAGGGCGGCAGCGTCCACTGTAACGTTGGGACGCGATTCATAAATGAAACCAATAACACCAAGGGGTATCCGGACGCGTCCCACAAGCAATCCATTGGGCTGTTTCCACATTCCAGAGACTTCACCAACAGGGTCTGGTAAGGCGGCCACTTCCCTCAGACCATCTGCCATTCCCCTGATTACCTTGTAATCCATGGTTAATCGATCGATCATTGCGGCGGACAGGCCTGCCTTTCGTGCCTGAGCCAAGTCCTTTTTATTCTCTTTGATAATATCCGCCTGCATATCAATGAGTTTGACTGCCAATAATTCCAGAGTGGAATCTTTTTGTGCCCTTCCTACACGTCTCAATTGTCTCGATGCCGTTTTGGCCTCTTTGGCCATGTCCTCGATCATGCCCGCAAGTGACATAACTCGTCTCCTTCTTTCATCTGATCGGCAAGGACGAGGTTGTCCCTATGGATCACTTCATCATCGTTTTTAAAACCCAGTCTTGATTCTATCTCGGCCGTCTTGGCACCTATAATCTTATTGATATCGCTTGAATGATAGTTAACCATGCCCACAGCGACCTCTTTTCCGGTTTCACTGATCAGCACCACGGAATTGCCGAGACTGAATGATTATTTCTCCTTTTGGAGACTTGGTGAATGCGATCCAGTGCTTTCGACTGCAAAGGGTCATTTCCTGTGGCAGGAAAAGTGTCCCTTCTTCTTTTCCCGTAAATATTCGTTTTAAGATACGAGGCTTCAGACCATTGGCAATAATGGTTGGGACACCGGCAAGGGCAACTTTCTCTGCAGCCTTGATCTTGCTCGCCATGCCGCCTCTGCCCAGAAAACCTGGAATTGAGCTGGCCGATCTCGTAACTTTTCGGTTAAACCTTTCCACAACCCTGATGAGTTTCGCGTCTTTGTGGGCTCGTGGATCCTTATCAAAAAGACCATCGATATTGGTCAAATTGATTAGAAGATCGGATTCGCTCAGGTTCGTCACCATGGCACTTAGATTGTCATTATCACCGAATTTTATCTCCTCTACGACCACAGTGTCATTTTCATTGATGATGGGAATGATTTTCCACGAGAGCAGGGTGAAGAGGGTGTTGCGCGCATTTAAGTACCGGCGTCTGTGGGTGAGGTCATCACGGGTGGTCAGGATTTGTGCCACCTTTTGTCCGTGATGTCCGAAGGCCTTTTCATAAGCCATCATCAGGCTGCTCTGACCCACGGCAGCCACGGCCTGTTGTTGTGAGACTGACTGTGGCCTTTTGGAGAGTCCGATCTTTTTGAGGCCGGAGGCAATGGCACCCGAAGAAACCAGGATAATCTGGAACCCCTTTTTCCTTAGTGCGCAAATATCTGTTGCCAGGTCTTCAATAACGGCCATGTTGAGGCCATTTTTGGCGGTCAGGACGCCACTGCCCACCTTAACCACAGCCCTTTTAACCGGTTTCAGCAGTTCTTTTCTCGAAATGTTTGCAACCTTTTTGTTTGTTCGTGCCATCAATCTTCGACCCATTTTTCCGCGATGAATTTTTTTAGACCTTCAAGGCCTTCACGAGTCAGCGCAGAAACGGGTAAGGACTCTATTCCCATTTTCTCCAGTGCCGTTTGTAGGGTCCTTAAATCTCTGCAATCGGGCCCATAGAGATCCATCTTATTAATCAGCACCATTTGAGGCTTTTCAACCAATGCAGGATTGTAGGTCTCCATCTCTTGTCTGAGTGCATGAAAATCCTCCAGGATTTCCTGATCGGGTTGGTACGTAATGTCTAAAAGGTGTAACAAAAGTTTTGTACGTTCAATATGCTTCAAAAAACGATGACCAAGACCACGGCCTGTGCTTGCTCCTTCAATTAATCCTGGTATATCAGCAATAATTAGAGACCTTTCATGGTCAAGCGCCATGACACCCAGATTAGGGGTAAGGGTAGTGAAAGGGTAGCTGTCAATCTTGGGACGCGCCATGCTGAGGCGGGAAAGAAGCGTTGATTTGCCGGCATTAGGCAAACCGATTAGACCAATGTCGGCCAGAAACTTTAGCGAGAGCTTTAGTTTTTTTCCCTGGCCGGGAAAGCCTGGATGGGCAATCCTTGGAACTCTGTTAGTCGAAGTGGCGAAACGTTGATTTCCTTTCCCTCCCTTTCCACCAGGAAGGAGGGGGAATTCCTGTTTGTCATGTATTAGATCTGCAAGTAACTCACCTGTGTCAAGGTCTTCAATGATGGTTCCCAAAGGGACATCAATAAAAAGATCAGGACCGTTTTTGCCAAATTGGCTTTTTCCCCTTCCGGGTTTACCATTGGAGGCCTTAAAGTACTTATGCGATTTGAAATCCGTTAAGGTATGGAGCCTCTTGGTCGCCCTTACTATTATGCTTCCGCCATCTCCACCATCGCCGCCGTCCGGGCCGCCTTTGGGTATGAATTTTTCCCTTCTAAAGCTGATGCAGCCTTTTCCACCGTCTCCCGATATGGCCGTAATGACTGTTTCATCGAGAAAGTTCATTTTAGATCTCAAGGGAAGCGTTTATGTAGCGTAAACACTAACCTTCTTTCGTTTCTTTCCGAAACGCTCATAGGCAACAATCCCGTCAATTTTGGCAAAAATGGTATAGTCCTTTCCGAGGCCCACATTATTTCCAGGGTGCAATTTGGTCCCTCTCTGACGTACAAGGATGTTACCAGCCTGCACCTTTTGACCACCAAATCTTTTTACACCAAATCTCTGACCGGCACTGTCTCTGCCGTTTCTGGAACTTCCGCCTGCTTTTTTATGTGCCATATTTCATCCCTCATTTACAGCTCGTTTTCGGCTTATTCTTCAATATTTTCAATCTTAACAAGCGTGAAATGCTGTCTATGCCCTTGTTTTCGGCGATATCCTTTTCTTCTTTTATACTTAAAAACAATGATCTTCCGATTCCTACCCTGACGAATAATTTGGCCCATGACCTTTGAATTATCAAGATAAGGCTGACCCACCTTAACGTTTTCGCCGTCAGAGGTTAAGAGGACCTTATCAAACGTGACGCTGTTGCCGACGTCCCCGTTAAGTTTTTCAAATTTTACTTGATCACCTGGGGCAACGCGATACTGTTTCCCGCCAGTCATAATGACTGCATACATAATTTTTACTCCTTCATTGAAAGTGAATTGAAAAATATATTCAAATACATACTTTATGTCAAGACAAAAATATTTCTACCTATGCGGTTATATTAAATTCTTTGATGTTTTGTAACAGTTTAGCGCATTGGATATTGGAAAGGAAGATCTGTGGAGTTTTTTTTATGCTCCCCAACTGCCCTTTTCTGGGTGAAATGTCTGTTGACTTCGGCAGCCCTCATTATCATATTAACAAACAAGACTGCCTACCTGTTTAACACCAGATTTCAGGTAAAGATCCTCTTTGTAGTTTTTTTGGTCCCTTTCGTTTTGGTTATTCAGTGGGAACTATACCTGTTATATAGTGTCTATCAATAAATTTAGAATTAATGAATTGAAGGAATTCTTAGGGTTGTTGCCTCCCACCTTTTTGTTCAGGTGTGCCACAGGAACAAATCAATAATCTGGACCGTCAAATTTTTGACAAACTCGGAACCATGACGTCATATGGCACACATCATCCAGTTTTTCTTTTCTATAAAATGCTCATAACTATCAGGTATCATTCTAACAACGTCTTCTCTACAAGTTGAGCATGATTTTTGCAGATGTAATTCGCAACATAGAATCTTCTCTTGAGTTTACTGAAGCTTTCTTTACGATTTTGGGGGCGTCATGGTGCTGAATTGTGGTTGCCCTATGCTCGCAAGGGCTACATTTTTTGTAACTTCTCAATAAGTTCGGGTGGAGTTTATCCGTATGGATTTTATAAAAGGCTTACGCCTAAACTCCGAAAGGGAATACAGCTATAGTCATTCGCTCAAGGCATTAATCCGGTTGTGAACGCCCGAACTTATTGAGAAGTTACCATTTTTTTTTCCTAAACATCAGACTCTCTTTTAGGACAAAATGGATATTGCAACAATCATAGGCCTTATTGGCGGTACCATACTGGTTCTTTCGGCTATTTTTCTCGGTGGAAGTGCAGTTATTTTTTTTAATATCCCTGGCTTATTAATTGTCGTAGGCGGTACGCTTGCAACCAGTTTTATAAAATTTTCAATGGCCGAAGTAATCAATTCCATCAAGGTGGCCATGAAGGCATTTACATTCAAGATGGAACCACCGGAGGCTATCATCCAAAAAATGCTTTTATACTCCAAAATCGCGAAAAAAGAAGGAATGATCGCACTGGAGAAAGAAAAACCAAAGGATGCTTTTTCCGCCAAGGCCCTTCAGTACCTGTCAGATGGTTTTGATGAAGAGAATATTGAGCACATGCTCAAGAAAGACATCCGGTTGACTATCCAGCGCCATACAACCGGACAAAGTGTATTTAAGGGTATGGGTGCATCCGCTCCGGCCTTTGGCATGATAGGCACGCTTATAGGTCTTGTCCAGATGCTTGCCAATATGTCTAACCCCGCAAGCATTGGCCCGGCCATGGCCGTTGCCCTGTTAACCACACTATATGGAGCCCTTATTGCCAACCTTGTTTGCCTGCCTATTGCCGACAAACTTTTTTTTAGGACCCAGCAGGAACAGGAAAAAAATAATATTGTCATGGAAGGTACACTCGGAATTTGCCGCGGCTCAACCGGGATGGTGCTCGAGGAGGCCCTTAAGATCTATCTTTCACCTAAAGTGCGAGGAAGAATTGAGCCAAAGAAGAAAGCCGGTGGTGGCGAAAAATGAGCGAGGAACCTGTCCAAAATAATTCAAACGAGGAAGAGGGTGCGCCCGCATGGGTTGTAACATTCGGGGATCTTATGAGCCTTCTTTTGTGTTTTTTTGTTCTAATGCTGTCTTTCTCTGAGATGGACCGCAAAAAGTACAAGATAGTCTCCGGGTCCCTTGCAAATGCCTTTGGTATCCAACGTAAAACCCCTGTCTTCGAGTCTCCAAAGGGTCAAAAGATCATTGCAAAAGAATTTGATCAGGCGATCATTGTTAACAAGATAGAGGAAAAACTTGTCAAACCAATCATTGTAGAAATAGAGTCTAATTTCCAGGAGATGAAGGACCTTATTGAAATTGATGTTTCAGAAAATCAAGTGGCTATCCGCCTGATGGGGGAAACGACCTTTGACCTGGGAAAAGCTGAGATTCGGCCACAAATGCTTCCTCTGCTTGTTAAGATTGGAGCCCTTTTAAAAGGGACAAGAGGAGAAATACTTATCGCCGGCCACACCGACAACCTACCTCTAAGAGGCGGCCTTTATAAATCCAATCTTGGATTGTCAATGGCACGCGCCGCTTCTGTAGCTGAATTCTTGCTGAAGAAAGCATCAATTAAACCTGAGAGAATCTCAACCATGGGCTTTGGCGAGCATCGACCACTGGCATCCAACCACACACGGAAGGGGAGAGAAAAGAACCGCCGAGTTGAGATCATCCTTACTATCTACCAGTATTCCGATCCCGCCATGGTGGGATGAATGAAGCGAACCAATTTGAGTGATGAAAGTAATGAACAAAGCGATTAGTTTTCTCATATTCTTACCTTTATTATTTGCTTCCCCGCTATTTTCTCATGCCGATACAATAATAATGAAAGACGGCACAAGGCTGGAACCCAAACGGAGCTGGGAAAAAAATGGCAAGCTTATGTTC
>MVDB01000057.1 GCA_002050025.1 Desulfobacteraceae bacterium 4484_190.2 | reverse complement strand
CTAAGCTCGGATAATTACGACAAAATATCTTTGTAACATCTCAATAAGTACGGGCATTCCGACTTCCTCCCCTTTTGCAAAGGGGGATTGAGGCCTGCCTTGGTGCGACTTGGCGGCCATATGTTGTAACCTAATTAGGCATTTATATTCAATCAACAACTCTAACAACATACCAAGGCCAGATCTGGGCCAGGGGGATTTTCTAATACAGCCCGGGTTTATTGAGAACTTACCATATCTACAGAGAAATTTTACATTGAAGAAGCTTACAAGATGGCCGGAGCGAATGAAAACAAGGCAGCAAGGGAGACCCAGGTAGAAATAATAGAGGAAAGATGGCAACCAATTGGAAAAACGTCTAAGTGCTTCATCCAGATCAGGGCAAAGGTTCAGATCTCCGATTTCATCAAAGCAGGGATACAAAACCAAGAGCTGGAAAAGGAAAATGAAAAAGAGTCCTTATTGGAAGAAATGGACCCAGTACTTTCCAAAGAAATTGATCCC
Organism: Desulfobacteraceae bacterium 4484_190.2; assembly: GCA_002050025.1. Lineage (GTDB taxonomy): Bacteria > Desulfobacterota > DSM-4660 > Desulfatiglandales > Desulfatiglandaceae > 4484-190-2. The sequence continues at coordinate 10,296 of MVDB01000057.1, read as the reverse complement.
GGCAAAGACATAGCAAAGGCCTATAGACTCCTGCAAAAAAGGAATACTCAAATTGGAGTAATATCTATTTGGCTAAAGCCATTGCATTGTATGCTCTTAATGCACCATCGGAAATGAAAAAGGCACTGAAAATGGCCTGTGGCCTGGGAAATCACCAGGCATGTGATGACTTACAACATCTAAAAAAAGTCCACAATTTAGATTTTGCCCCATAAGGATATGATATCGGCAATTTTATAACCTGGGAAATATCACCAGCCCGGCCCCCACTACCATCGTGGACATCACGGGATTGTTGATCTACATTTACCACGGCAAAATTTTTGTTAGGAATCTGAAGGCCCGCGGACATTTTTTTATTGACATCAAAATTTAAACCTATTAAATTTAGAAGCTGACTGAGCGCTCAGTTGATTTTTTAGATTATCAGGCCATAAAATGTCCAAGAAAAAGGTGATTCTGCAAGCCGCAACAAGGCTTTTCTCTGAAAAAGGCTTCAAAGACACCTCCATGGCTGACATTGCTAAGGTGACTGGCGCAGCTCAAGGAACAATTTTTTACCATTTCAATAGCAAGGAAGAACTCTTTCTATCCATCCTGGAGGAACTTAAAGGGGATATTATAGAGGAGTTCGAGCGTTATTTCAGCGAAAAGAAATTCAATACCGGCCTGGACATGATGGAGGGTGCGATTTCGTTCTATCTCTATCTGGCTGGAGCCATGGAAGACCGGTTTCTTCTCCTGCATCGTCACTATGCGTATGAACTGGCCCAGGTCAATCCCGTATGCAAGGGGTATCTTGAGGGTATTTACAACTGCCTCCTGGATATTTTCGAGCGGGCCATTTTACTTGGACAAAATGACGGGTCCATAAGAGATATGACAGCCAGAAAAACCGCATTAATCATCTTTACCATGGTTGACGGCCTGGTGCGTTTTAATACTTATAACCTTTACGATGCAGGCGCACTTTATAATGACCTCATTGAGTCATGCCGCAGGATTCTACAAAATAAACCATCAAAGTAATAGGAACCCTTTATGCTTAAACGTATTTTTCCATTTGTTGGCTGGTTCAAGGACTACAGTCTTGACAGTTTGAGAATTGACGCTATCTCGGGGCTTACGGTGGCCCTGGTACTCATTCCCCAGTCGATGGCCTATGCGCAATTAGCAGGATTACCACCTTACTATGGACTTTATGCATCATTTCTCCCGCCAATAGTCGCGGCCCTGTTCGGTTCAAGCCGCCAACTGGCCACAGGTCCTGTTGCCGTGGTCTCGCTCATGACCGCCGCCTCTCTTGAACCGCTGGCAACTGCCGGAAGCGAGGGCTACATCGCCTATGCTATCCTGTTGGCCCTCATGGTCGGCATATTCCAGCTTGCCCTTGGAGTGTTAAGGCTCGGGCTTGTGGTCAACTTCCTTTCTCATCCGGTAGTCAACGGCTTTACCAATGCAGCGGCTATTATCATCGCCTCTTCGCAATTGTCCAAAATGTTCGGTGTATACGTGGACAAGGGAGCACACAATTACGAGACCATTATACGGGTCATCCAATCCGCCTTCCATTACACCCACTGGCCCACCCTTCTTATGGGCATATCTGCCTTCGTTATCATGTACGGGTTGAAACGGATTTATCCGAAAATCCCCAATGTGCTCGTAGCCGTTGCTGTGGCCATTATTGTCTCCTGGGCTATTGGCTACCAGCACAACAGCACCGTGAATATCTCGGCCATTAAGTCCCCCAAGGCCCACGAATTGATTGAGGCCTTTAATAAAGCAGTAAATACCATACCACGGCTTGCAGAAGAGCGGACTGAGATAAATATGGCCTTAGATATGGCCAGCAGTGGCCACGACATCGTGGCTGTGCTCGACGCCGAGCATGAGTCGAGCGTCCTCGCCATCAATATAAAGCGTATCAGACATCAGGCTCACAACTACCGTAAGAGGATTAGAAGTATTTTATTCGAAGGTACGAAACAGCCTGACGGCTCTCTCAAATTCTACCCCAAAAATGAGACTCCCCCTGCGTCCAAGTACGACGGCCGAACCTGGCGGATCAGGGTGGGAAATTACCCCCTTAAAAAGGATAAAATTTTTATGATGGGCGGCGGTTCAGTGGTCGGGGCCATTCCCCAGGGTCTACCCTCTTTCACAGTGCCAAAGATTAGTATTAAAATTATCCTGCATATGTTCCCCTTCGTTATCGTCATTTCACTTTTGGGTTTTATGGAAGCAATCTCCATAGCAAAGGCCATGGCCGGTAAGACAGGCCAACGTCTCGACCCGAACCAGGAACTCATAGGCCAGGGCCTTGCCAATATTTGTGGCTCTTTTTCCAAGAGTTATCCAACGTCAGGGTCCTTCTCCAGGTCAGCGGTTAACCTCCAGAGCGGAGCAATTTCAGGTCTTTCCAGCGCGTTCACCAGTCTGACTGTAGTCATTGTGCTCATGTTCTTCACCCCGCTGCTTTATTACCTTCCCCAGTCCGTGTTGGCTGCTATTATTATGATGGCCGTTATAGGACTTATAAACGCCTCTGGATTCATTCATGCCTGGAAGGCGCAATGGTATGATGGTTCTATCTCTATCATCACTTTTGTGTGCACACTCCTCTATGCACCTCACTTACACGTGGGCATTATAATTGGAGTTGTATTGTCCCTTCTTGTCTATCTATACAAAAGCATGCGTCCAGTGGTCGCTTCCTTGTCCTTGTACGAGGAGATGAGTCTTCAAGACTCTAAGACCTACAACTTACGCGAGTGCAAGTATATTGATCTTATTCGATTCGAGGGAACTTTGTTCTTTGCCAATGCCAGCTATCTCGAAGACAAAATTAATGAACGCATGATTGAAAAAAAAGAAATTAAGCATATAATTATTTTATGTGATGGTATTAATGATATGGATGCATCGGGAGAAGATGCATTATCTATTACCATAGATAGAGTAAGAAGCGCTGGCGTCGGCATTTCATTAAGTGGAGTTAACGACTCCGTCATGTCGGTATTAAAACGCACATATCTACTTGAAAAGATAGGAGAAGAGAACATTTTTGCTAATACGGAAAATGCTATATTTGCAGTTCATGACAAAGTGCACAAGGACTCCGATAAAGGCCTTTGCCCGCTAAACATCGTTTGTCAGGCCGTTAAACACCAAATGGTAATATGAGAAAGGGGAGCGTTCATGTCTATTATAACCATATTTAGCGGCACCTTTTGCAAAGAAGACGCCGTTATCCAGAAAGTACTTGACCATACCGGATACAGGCTTATCACAGACAAAGACCTTGTAGCCGAGGCGAGCAGGATTTCGGGAATGAGTGAAGAGAAGATTATGCGAGCCTTCTCTGCCAGGGCATCAGTGTTCAACAAATTTACCCATGAAAAGGAAAGATCCATAGCCCATATAAGGTACGCCTTGGCCCAGATAATGTCGGGTGACAACCTTATTATTGCCGGATTTACAGGACATCTTATACCCCGCAAAATTAGCCACGTGCTCAGGATTTGTCTCATCGCGGATATGAAGTCCAGGATATCCATTGCTACAAAGGAGAACGGATTCACAGAAAAGGAGGCCGTCAGGCAAATCCACAGGCAAGAGGAAGATAGATCTGCCTGGGTTGATACCGTGACCGGCAGTAGCGACCCTTGGGACCCCTCCTTATATGACATGATTATACCCACAGATAAAATAGATATAGGGGGTGTTCCCTCCTTGGTCATGGAACACCTTGAAAAGGATATACTTAAAGCCACTGATGAATCTCAAGCACTTGTACAGGATTTCCTCCTTGGGGCATCAGTAGCCGTTGCCCTGGCCAAAGAGGGACACAATGTGGATGTAAGCGCCAAACATGGATCAGTCACCCTGTCAATCAATAAACACGTCCTAATGCTTAACCGGCTTAAGGACGAACTAAAATCCATCGCAGACAAAGTCCCTGGTGTCAAGGCCGTGGAAACAAAGGCTGGAAAAAATTACTACAAGGCAGACATTTATCGCAAATTCGACTTCGAGACACCGTCGAAGGTCTTGCTCGTGGATGATGAACGCGAGTTTGTCCAAACCCTGTCCGAACGTTTACTCCTGCGAGATATGGGTTCAGCCGTGGCCTACGATGGCGAATCTGCCCTCAGACTGGTGAGGGAGGATGAGCCCGAGGTAATGATCCTGGATCTCAAGATGCCAGGCATCGACGGCATAGAGGTTTTGCGCCGGGTGAAAGAAACCAATCCGGAGATAGAGGTTATCATCCTTACAGGACACGGGTCTGAGGCCGACAGAGAAACATGTATGAAACTCGGCGCCTTCGCCTACCTGCATAAGCCGGTAAATATCGATTTGTTAAGCGAGACGCTTAAAAAGGCAAACGAGAAGATTCGAGAAAAAAAAGATTTAAAAATTAAAGGATCATGATAGGGGTTCGCTCCAATCTGGATGCGAAAGGTTGGAATACTGAAATAATGGGAAGCTTGAAACCAAAATTTTGGGACTATCAAGATATCACGTCAGGTCCGGCCAGACGCATGTTCAACTTCCGTCGTATGTGGAAGCTGGCTTTTTTCCTTACAACTGGGGTCGCTCTCGTGCCACTGATCTCCATGGCTATGCTCGATTACAAAGTAACGCAGGATGCCATCGAGTCTGAAATCTTGTTACGCACGTCCCGCCTTGTCTCCAACACACAACGGACCATTTCATATTTCATGGCCGAACGACGGTCCGCTCTCGATTTAGTTGTTCATGAAAACACCTTCGAGATATTGACTGATCACGCACATCTCTCTAAGATTATTCAAGATCTCAAGGAAACATTCGGCGGTTTCGTTGATCTTGGGGTGATTGACCCTTTAGGAAACCAAAGGAACTACATTGGCCCATACAGTCTTCTGGGCAAAGATTATAGTAACCAGGCCTGGTTCAAGGAAGTCGTGGCCCATGGTGTATACATCAGCGATGTGTTCTTAGGATTCAGACATATCCCCCATATGGTCATTGCAGTCAAGCATGAGCTGTCAAATGGTTTTTTCTATGTTCTTCGCGCCACACTCGACACGGAAAAGTTCAACGACATGTTTTCCAACCTTGAAATTGCAGGGCGCGGGGATGCTTTCATCATAAACTACGAAGGTATACTCCAGACCCCGTCCCGTTTACATGGCAATGTTCTCGAAAAACTCTCTTTACCCATACCGGAACCTGCCCCGAAGACCAGGGTACTCGAATGGAAGAGCGCCGATGAAGTTTCGCTCATTATCGGATACAGGTACATTGCAGGCACACCTTTTATCCTTATGGTGGTCAAGCAGAAAGAGGAGCTCATGAAGCCCTGGTACACAACCCGGATGGAAGTCATCGGATTTCTGGTTATCAGCATAATAATTATTTTGCTCGTAATCCTGAGCGGAGCCACTTATTTGGTGAATAGGGTATACCTTGCTGATCAAACACGCATCATGACCCTTCATGAGGTAGAGTACTCCAACAAGATGGCGTCCATCGGCAGGCTGGCCTCGGGCGTGGCCCATGAGATCAACAATCCCCTTGCCATAATCAACGAGAAGGCAGGACTCATTAAGGATTTGCTCACCTTTAAAAAGGATTACACCAAGGATCCGAGGCTAATTGGTCTTGTGGACTCAGTTCTTTCTTCGGTGGAAAGATGCGGGAGAATCACCAAGCGCCTTTTAGGTTTTGCGCGGCACATGGACGTCAGTATCCAGTCCACAAAACTGGATGAGATAATCCATGATGTTCTCGGTTTTTTATACAAGGAGGCCGAGTACAGATCCATCGAGGTCTCCGTTAAGATACCCAATGATATCCCCCAACTTGAAACCGACCGGGGCAAGCTGCAACAGATTTTTCTCAATTTGATCAACAACGCCTTCGCAGCTATGAGCGACGGGGGTCATCTAAACATTACGGCAAGGCGCGAGGATAAGGATTTTGTTTCAGCCACAATCACTGACAACGGATGCGGCATTCCCGATGAAGACCTCGAGCGCATTTTTGAGCCATTTTTTTCCACTAAAACCAAAAAAGGTGGCACGGGCCTCGGCCTGTCCATCACATATGGCCTTGTAAAAGACGTTGGGGGTACGATAAGCGTACAAAGTGAGGTGGAAAAGGGGACAAGTTTTACAATCACTTTACCACTTAAAATGGAGCAAAAGGAAGGGTCAAAGACATGAAAATATTATTAGTAGACGACGAGGAGGAATTGGTTTCTACACTGGCAGAAAGACTGTCATTCAGGGAAATTGACGCAGACTGGGTGACCAGTTGTGAGGATGCTCTTAAAAAGGTGGAAACCGAAAAATATGACATCGCCGTGCTGGATGTGAAAATCCCGAGAATCAGCGGGATTGAATTGGGGAGAAGGCTAAAAGAAAAAGATCCTGAAATGCGGTTTATTTTTATGACCGGGCACGCATCAGATGATGATTTCAGAGCTGGTTCAGCCGAGGTCGGAGCTGACTATTACCTGGTAAAGCCGGTAAATATTGAGCTTCTCATTGAGAAGATGAAAAAGGTTCTTGAGGACTAAGGTGAAACGGCATGAATAATCAATGGGAGATCATCGGTGGGGAAGGGCTTCTATTTTTTGGCAAAATGTCCGCCTCCATCTCACATGAAATAAAAAACGTCCTGGCCATTATCAACGAAAATAACGGCCTTATAGAAGATTATACCGTCATGGCAGAAAAGGGTGCCCCTTTTGATCCTGGAAAATTCAGGTCATTGGCAGAAAAAGTTGCCTTGCAGATCCGGCGGGCTGATGGGATTATTAAGAACATGAACACATTCGCCCACAGCATCGACGAACCTGCCAAAAGCATTGATTTGTCGGATTTTCTGGGGTTTGCGCAGGCGCTTTTCGCCAGGTTTGCAGTGATGAAGGGGATAGCGTTAGAGCCTAAACCGAGTGAAAGTAATTTGATGATAACCACATCCCCTTTTTTTCTCTTAAACCTCATATGGTTTTGCCTGGATTTATCCATGGACGCCGCAGGGCCTGAAAAAACCGTTGGCCTTAGTGCCAGGAAAACGGACACAGGTGCCCAGATCGGGTTTACGGGGCTTAAAGACCTTGGTAAGGTGCTCACAGGTGAATTCCCCGGGGAGAAAGAAAAGCCCATGCTTGAATTGCTTAAAGCAGAAATTAAGATCGAGGAAGAGATAGGGGAGATTATGCTTAACCTGCCGCGAGATATAGGCCTGTGAGGCATTTACACTCCCTCCTCGCCGATAGGTAGAGGCTCTATGCGCTGTCGGGCCACAGGACTTGGTTTTCAAAGATGAAATAAACACTATTCGAAAGGATTGGGATCATGACAGAAAAAGTACTACTTATTGATGACGAGCAGGATTTCTTAGACGCCTTGTCCGAACGTATGAGGGCCAGGGATATGGAAGTAACAACAAGCACATCAGCCGTGGATGCCCTTAAAATGGCCAAAAAGGAGTCCTATGATGCAATTGTATTGGATCTTATGATGCCTGAAATGGACGGCCTTGAAGCCCTTCAGGAGATAAAGAAAAATAACCCGGAATTGCAGGTCATCCTCCTAACCGGGCATGCCACCGTTGAAAAGGGCATTGAGGCTATGAAGTTAGGGGCAACTGACTTCCTGGAAAAACCCACCGATCTCAAGACACTGACAGAAAAAATAAAAAATGCCCATACCAAGAAAATGATCCTGGTGGAAAAACAAGCCGAAGAAAAGATTAAAAAAATACTTGCTGTTAAGGGTTGGTAATATGAATAACATTTCGGCTTTCCTTCGATGACTGACGAGACTGCTTCATACTCCGGCATTCAATTATTTCTCTGGTAGTGTAATATCTCAATTTTGCCTCCCCCTTTATTCCCGCCTTCGAGGGAATGACAGCAATTGCAACCCCTTATAACTCCATCGAAAGCGGGAATCCAGCAAATTGGAGTAATTCATAATTTGTTCCAACTTTTTGAGATGTTACTTTGTTTCCTGGTAACATCTCAAAAAGTGCAGGCTTTCAAAACCGGATAAAGGCCTTGAGCGAATGATAATGCTCTATAGCCTTTCCGCTTCCAGCCCGTAGGGCTTACAGGCCGGAGGGAAGTTTAGGCGTAAGCCTTTTATAAAACCCTTACGGCCCGCCCTGTTGCGACTTGCCGTAGATACACCACTTTATCTGAAATCCTTTGGAAGTTGAAATCATAAAACTAAAACACTTATGGGCAGGTCTGGGCCAGGGATAAACTCCACCAGAATTTATTGAGAACTTAAAATTCTTGAAGGTCACTTGATATGCGATTGCTTTTAGTGGAAGACGATTTACAAATTGCCTCTTTCATTATGAAGGGGCTAAAACAGGCCGGGTTTGTCATCGACCACGCCATCGATGGTGAGGATGGTCTACATATGGCACTGTATGAGCCCTATGACGTAGCCATTATAGACATTATGTTGCCAAAACTGGATGGCCTGTCGCTCATTGAAGAGCTACGGCGAAAAAAAGTAGACACACCCGTTATTATATTAAGCGCCAAACGATCAATAGATGATAGGGTCAAAGGGCTCCAACACGCAAAATTATCCGAGCGGGGAAAAAAATCGACCTGCAACCCCGTGAGTTTTCACTACTTGAATACCTGATGCGCAATGCAGGAAGAGTGGTTTCCAAAACCATGATTCTGGAGCATATCTGGGACTACAATTTTGATCCTCAGACAGATGTCGTAGACGTGTTGGTGTGCCGTTTGCGAAGCAAGGTAGACCGGGATTTTGACGAGAAAATGATCCATACAATCCGTGGCGTCGGTTATGTTCTTGAGACCTCTTAAAAAACTTAGAAAAACTGTTGGTTTCCGCCTGACTGTCTGGTACTCGGGTATATTTATTTTTAGCTCTCTGCTCCTTTTTGGTCTCACCTATTTTCTTCTTTCATCATCTCTTGGCAAACAGAATCAGAAGGCGATTCAATTAAAACTCAAAGAACTTTCTGCTTTTTTTGAATCAGGGGGTATGGAACTGCTGGAAAGAGAAATTACTATCGAGAAAAAATTTGAAAAGAAAACCCCCTTTTTCATCCGGGTTGCCGGGCGGGGAAACAGCACGCTTTTATTAATTATTCCTTATCAGTGGGCAGAATTTGACATTAGAAAATTGCAGAAAGCAACACATAATACACACATTACATGGATACAGTTGCGTGATAAAAAAAATAAAATTGTACTGGAAGTTGCGTCAATCCGTTTGAACAAGGATCATATACTGCAAGTCGGAAAGAACACCGAGGACCGTGGAAGAATTCTGATGCATTTCCGTGACATTTTTGCGGCCGTCATGATTCCCTTAATTCTATTAGGCTTTACTGGGGGAACATTTCTTGCCTTTCGAGCGCTTCGCCCGATCCGTCACCTAATCACGACCATCCATTCTATAGGTACCGGCAGAATGGCCGCACGCGTGCCGAGCCCGCAGATGGCTAACCTTCCTTGTAATCTTCCCCTTGAAGAACCTTTCTAAATTGTAATCTTCCTGAAAGGTACATGAAAGCTTTGAGTACTATCTTAAACCTATAGCGAATTTGGAATATAGATACAAAAAGAATGATCATACAAAAAAGAAAGGAGTGAAATTAATGGATTTAGTGATTCGACGGGATATCCGGAAATTGCTGCATGACGCTCAGGAAGTCCAAAAGGGACTGGACATGCTAGAGCAGGATCATGATGACTGGGCCAGAGAGCGCCAGCAATATGACCTGGTACGTCTCATCAAACGTGTCAACCGGTTGGAGTCCGATGTGAGCATGATGCAGTCAGATTGCATGTCTATGGGCCTTATATATCACGAAGATGGTATCTGGCAGGTCGTTTTCAATGACCTGAAGCAGGTGAGAACGGACCTAAGCGACTCATACATCCATCCTGGAGAATTGAAGCAATTGGAAGTCGATTGGGACAGATTAAATAAAACGATTGGACAAATCCAGAAACACCTCCAGAATAGCGAGAGCTTTCTAATAATAAAAGGTGATATTGTATCAGGGAGGAAATTGAAAAAAGCGTAGGCACATTTTCATGAGGAAAGAGTTGTGGCAGGGACCTTTTTAAAGGTCTCAGGCGGAGGTACTTGGCATTAATAGAAATCATGCCTTTACGTCCAGTGTGTAAACAAAGCATTTTTTTATTCATAACATATGAAAGGAGAAACTAAAGATGAAAAGCAATAGAAAAAAAACACTAATATTAGCAGGATTTATGCTTTTGATGGGAATTATGAC
>MVDB01000056.1 GCA_002050025.1 Desulfobacteraceae bacterium 4484_190.2 | reverse complement strand
GGGAGACGATCCGCGACAGAAACTTCCGCAGACCGGAAGATGAGGTGCGGGCGCTGAAAAAAGGTGTCCACGGCCTGATTCAGGAATATGATCAAACCTATTTTGAGCTTGAAAAAAGCAGGGAGCATCTCTTTCAAGCAGAAAAACTGGCCATGGTAGGAAAGCTGGCGGCAGGCATGGCCCACAGCGTCCGTAATCCCCTCACATCTGTAAAGATGCGCTTATTTTCTCTCGGACGGAGCTTGGAACTTAACAAGGCCCAGCAGGAAGATTTCGACGTTATTTCAGAGGAGATAGGCCATATCGACAATATTTTGCAAAACTTTCTTGAGTTTTCGCGTCCGCCGCGGCTGAAATTACAGATGATCTCACCATCAGAGGTCGTGGATCAGGCCGCGCTGCTGTTGCGGCACCGGCTTGAATCCTGCAATGCAAGCTTTACCATTGAAAGATCAAAGCCTCTCTTTGAGGTCCAGGTCGATCCGGAACAATTGAAAGAGGCCTTTGTGAATATTGTGGTGAATGCGTGTGAGGCCATGCAGGACGGTTTGGTTATTACCATCAAGGAAGAAGAAAAATTCATCGACGATGGAAGCCAGGCGACCGTTATACGGATCACGGATAATGGCCCGGGAATCCCCAGGCGTATTCGGCAAAAAATCTTCGAACCTTTTTTTACTACCAAAGAAGAAGGTAGCGGTCTCGGCCTAAGCATTGTTGCCAGAATCATTCAGGAACATGGCGGAAGCATTACCGTCGAGTCCCAGGAAGGAAAAGGGACATCTTTTGTTATTATTCTACCCATAACATCCCAAAAGGAGTCTGTTAATGAGCACAATCCTGATCATTGATGACGACGATCAATTACGGAAGAGTTTTGAAAAACTCCTTGCTGAGGAAGGCTATAATGTAATAACTGCCTCTTCTGGAGAGGCAGGCCTGAAGATGGTCTCATATGATCCCCCGGATCTCGTAATCCTTGATATGCGCCTCCCTGGCATGAATGGCTTTGACACCTTCAAGGCAATCCACCAGATCGAGCCCAGACTTCCCGTGATTATCATGACTGCATACGGCACGACAGAAACGGCCATTGACGCCACCAAGATGGGGGCATTCGACTACATTCTGAAGCCTTTTGAGGTCCCTGACATGTTGCTTGTCATAAAAGAGGGTATAAGGGCAGGTCGGTTCATGCGGTCCCCCGTTGATATGGACGTTTCTCCGGATCATGCCTTAAGGGATGCCATTGTCGGGAAAAGCAAACCGATGCAGGATGTCTACAAGGCCATCGGCCGCGTTGCTGCCACCGATGCTACTATCCTGATAAGGGGGGAGTCCGGTACAGGCAAGGAACTTGTGGCCAGGGCCATCTACCAGCACAGCAACCGGGCCGATATGCCTTTTCTGGTGATCAACTGCGTGGCCATCCCTGAAAATCTCCTCGAAAGTGAGCTGTTCGGGTATGAAAAAGGTGCCTTTACCGGTGCATCACATCGCCGCGTCGGCAAAATCGAGCAGGCCAATAGGGGAACTATCTTGCTGGATGAAATCGGAGATATGCATTTCAATATCCAGGCAAAAATCCTGCGTCTCCTCCAGGAAAAGAGTATTGAACGGCTTGGTGGGCGCGAGACCATCCCTGTGGATGTGAGGATCATTGCCGCCACCAACCGTGACCTGGAAGAGGCCCTTGCCAATGGCAGATTTCGCGAAGATCTTTACTACCGACTCAAGGTAGTTACCATAACTCTGCCGCCGCTTCGCGATCGGATAGAAGACATTCCCATCCTTGCAGACTACTTTCTGGTACTCTTTGCCCGTGATGGGGGCTCAAAAAATCCAGGCATCACCAAGGAAGCCAACGCCATACTTTCCAGCTATTCCTGGCCGGGCAATATTCGTGAGCTGGCCAACACCCTTCAAAAGGCGTTGATTTTCAACCGTGGTGCGCCCATATCCAGCGAAGACGTTATAAATACCCTCAGCGAGAAACCGGCGGAGGACAAAAGGCCCGGCGAAAAAGATGATCGTACTTTAAGGGAATGGGCACGACAGAACCTCACCATCCTATCCGGAGAGCACCTTTTCGACACCTGCATGGACCGGTTTGCGGCCATCCTCATCGTTGAGGCACTGAACATGACTGCCGGAAACCGATCACAGGCCGCCAAACTGCTCGGCCTTTCCCGCCCCACCCTGCACGCCAAGATAGATAAATACCATCTAAAACTCAAGACCTCTGTCACAGAGGAATAGGACGTCTTCACCGGGGACACGACAGGCCATGGTATCTCTTTACACAATGTAAAGTAACCTGACATCTTCCCTTGAGAGATACAAAACCTCCTCCTATCATTTTTAGCGTATTTTCAAAGTGTTATCTAAATATGCTATTCCCGGAAGATATGGCATGAGCTTTGCTCTCTTGATTAATCAGGTTTTGTGGTACACGGACCACACGGATCTTGCGGATGTCCGATTGAGCTCAACCGTTTAAAAAGGCGTTTCGGCGTTGCCCATTACCGGCCCTTAGCATACGCAAACAAGTTGACCGAAAGGCCCTTGAGGAAAAATAAATATGAGGGAAACGGGGAATACATTCCTCATGAAGATGAGAGCCCCCGGATCATTTTTAAAAATAGCGTAAAAAAATGAAAGGAGCAAAATCATGGAAAAAACAGATGTTTTGGTTATTGGTGGAAGCGCCGCCGGTATTGTCGCGGCTACAACAGGCAAATCATTTTATCCGGATAAGGATTTCATGGTTATCCGAAGGGAAAAGCAGGTGATTGTCCCCTGCGGAATCCCGTACATCTTCGGATCATTGGATAACAGTGAACAGGACATGGTCCCTGATGCAGCCTTGACCGGTAAAGATGTGCGGCTCAAGATCGATGAAGCAGTTTCATTAGACCAGGAGAATAAGGTCTGTAAAACTGCTGACGGCGCAGAAATCGGGTTTGAAAAGCTTGTAGTGGCCCTTGGTTCCAGCCCTGTTGTTCCCAAATGGCTCAAAGGGGCTGATCTGGAGAATGTGTTTACGATACCGAAGGATAAAAAAAAGATAGACGAGATCAAGGCAAAGATTGGAGATTGCAATAAGGTTGTTGCCATCGGGGGAGGTTTTATCGGCGTCGAGCTGGCGGATGAGATAAATAAGCTCGGTAAAGACGTCACTATAGTCGAGATATTGCCACACATACTCGATCTTGCTTTTGATAAAGAGCTTGCGATGAAGGCTGAAGAACTTCTTGAATCCAGGGGCATACACATAAAGGCCGGTCATGGGGTCAGGGAAATACTGGGAGACAAAAAGATTAACGGAGTGCTTTTGAATGATGGGGAAAGACTTGAGGCCGATGCAGCAATCTTGGCCATGGGTTATCATCCTAATGTGGGGCTTGCCGAAAAAGCAGGATTAAAGCTGAACGATCTGGGATTTATCGGCGTGGATGAGTACATGCGTACGAGTAACCTGGATATATTTGCCGTGGGGGACTGTGCTGAAAAAAGGAGCTTTCTCACGAGGACGCAAAGGGGAATAATGCTTGCCTCAACCGCCTGTGCGGAAGCGAGGGTTGCAGGCATGAACCTTTATAAACTCTCCGCGGTAAAAACATTCGGCGGGACCATTGCCATGTTTTCCACCGCCATCGGAGACACTGGCTTTGGTGCAGCAGGTGTAACCGAAGACCTGGCAAACGAGAGAGGATTCGACTACGTCACCGGCACTTTTGAGGGAGTTGACAAGCACCCTGGAACACTGCCCGGTACCCATCAGCAGATTGTGAAACTGATTGTTGCCCGCGAGTCCGGCATTCTAATCGGAGGGGAAGTCATAGGGGCTGCAAGCACGGGAGAATTGATAAATCTTATTGGCTTTGCGATTCAGAATAGAATGAGTGTGATTTCCGTCTTGACTGCCCAGATCGGAACCCATCCGCTTCTTACCGGGCCGCCTACGGCCTATCCCCTGATCAAGGCGGCTGAGATCGCTGCAAAGAAACGGAGTGCTGCATGATAATATCTGATGTCACTACATCATAAAACCGCAATCTGTCATGGTGATCATCGTAAAGGCCTTTGAAGAAAAATTTGTAACTATCCCTAGTGACCAAAGCTGACACATAACATGCAGGAAAGGAGGTACATCATGGCAAATAATTTTAGAATATTGGTCCATCGAAACGATGATAATCTCCACATGAAACTAATCGGAGACTTTGATGGGTCCTCCGCAAATGAACTTCTTAACCACATAAGGAAATATTGCCAGAAATTCTCGATCATTTTCATCCATACAGGCTGTGTGGAGAAGCTCATTCCCTTTGGCGTAGGGGTGTTTAAAAGTAACCTGAACGATTTGAAGAAGAGGCACATTCACCTGGTTTTTACCGGTGAGAATGCCGCTCAGTTTTCAGCATAGGATGAGACGAAATAACCAAGTTTCGGAGAATGACATGGATGAAAAAGATGATACCGGAAAGTCTATATCAGCATGTACAATGTTGCCCGGCAAAAACTTCCGCAAATCAAGCAGGATCTGGCCAGCACCGCCGCGATGCTCTACATGGTGGATCATCGGGAAAATAGATGAAAAATATACTGAAGCGGTGCAGTGGGCAAAGTCAGCAATAAGGTTAGCCAGTTGGGCGGAGAATAGGGAATCTGGGTGGAAAACCAATGCCTGAGACGGGATTAAATGAATAGGAAATGACCATGAAGCACCACTGTACGATCTTGATAGCGGATCGAAATCCCCATGTCAGGGCATTCCTGAAGCGCGAGATGACAACCGAAGGGTATCAGATCCGATTGGTCAATACCGGCCGGGAGGTATTGAAATGGGTCTTTGGGCCTGACCCTCTCCACCTCCTTATCATAGACCCTGACCTGCCGGATGTGGAAGAACTGGAAATCTTAAAAAAACTGGAGAACCGGATACCTGCATTGCCCACAATTGTCCACAGTTTTACCTCTGATTATACCAGATATCCTGAGATATTGGATACGCTGGTTTTCGTGGAAAAAGGTGGAAAGAGCATTGAAAGGCTAATAAGTGTAGCCGCTGAAATGCTGAAAAAGTCCAATCCGCGACTCTTTAAAACTGCTGATGAAAAAAGGCCGCCGCAAGGAGAAGACTTGAATGAAACCGGATAGAGCAAAAGATAACCACTATTACCATTCATTGACCAGAAACATGCTGTTGACCGTTATCATTGTCTCCTTCACACCAATGATCCTGGTTAGCGGCGTCATCCTTTATCAGTTCCAAATGTCCTATCATGAAAAGACCCACGCCCACATTGAAGAATTAATCCAGAAGCATAAACAGAATATCGATAGTTTCTTAAAGGAAAAACTGAGAGACATCCGGTTCATGGCAGATAATTTTACCTTTGAGGAATTGCGTGATGAAATATTCCTGAGGGACAAACTTGAATCACTTCAGAAGGAATTTGGCCCCGTTTTTGTGGACCTGGGAGTGATAAGTGAAAATGGGATCCAAATCGCGTATGCCGGACCGTTTAAACTGGGGAAGGCCCTGTATTCGCAGGCCGACTGGTTTCAAAAGGCCATGAAAAGCAAGTATTTTATAAGCGACGTTTTCCTGGGCCTGCGCGGACTTCCTCATTTCATCATAGCTGTGAGAGACAATTGGATGGGGGAGAAATGGATATTAAGGGCGACAATAGACTTTGTGGCATTTAACAGCCTTGTGGAAAACATTCGCATTGGTGAGACGGGATTCGCGTTTATCTTGAACAAGGAGGGCAAATTCCAGACAAAGCCGCTTCTTGATATCGTAACCACCAGAAAACCTTATATTGATTTTCTCAGTGACCGGAATACAACAAAGGACGAAATTCACGTTGTTGAACGAACCGACGAATCCGGGCATAAAAACATATACGTGGCAACTTCCCTCAAGAATGGTGATTGGCTCCTTGTGTACCAGCAGAGGGCATCAGATGCCTTTTCAGATTTCCGAAGGACCCTGAGGGTAGCCCTTATAATTATGCTTTTGGGGGGTCTCGGCATCATAACCATGGCATTTATACTGTCAAGAAGGATGGTCAGCCGCATTGCCAGGGCGGATAGGGAAAAACAGATGATGAACAAACAGGTTGTTGAGACCGGGAAACTCGCTTCAGTGGGTGAACTGGCCGCGGGTATTGCCCATGAAATCAACAATCCTGTGGCAATTATGGTGGAAGAAGCAGGCTGGATAGAGGACATCTTAGAAGACGAAGAATTCCAGGAAAGCGAGAATTTGGATGAGTTCAAAAGGGCATTGGAGCAAATTCGAACCCAGGGAAGACGGTGCAAGGAAATAACCCACAAATTACTCCATTTTGCAAGGAAAACCGACTCAAGAATCCAGGAAGTTCAGATAAATGATTTAATCGAGGAACTTGTGGCGCTCTCAGCCCAAAAGGCAAAATATAGTAATACGGCCATCAATAAAGTCTTTCAAAAAGACCTGCCCCCGCTACAGGTGTCCGAGACAGAGGTTCAGCAGGTTTTTCTTAATCTTATCAATAACGCCCTTGATGCCATGGACAAGAAAGGCGGGGTCATAGATGTAACTACCTTGATGGAAGGGGACCATATCGCTGTTCAAGTAGCCGATAACGGCCCTGGCATTCCGGAAGCCAACCTGGCTCGAATATTTGATCCATTTTTTACTACCAAACCGGTTGGCAAAGGGACCGGCCTGGGTTTATCCATCTGCTACGGCATTATCAAAAAAATGGGAGGGGAAATAGACGTTCACAGCGTAATGGGAGGGGGGACAACTTTCCGTGTCCTGATACCTCTTCCAAAACAGGGTGAACCTCAAGAAGAAGATTCGGCTGAAGAAACGGATATTCACTAATGTGGCAGGGAACACTTTAAAATCTTTTAAAAAAGGAGAATAGCATATGCCCTTAGCAAACGTGCTCCTGGTGGATGATGAAGTCCCTTTTGTGGAAACCATGACAAAGCGTCTGACCAAAAGGGACCTCCGCATTACCTCCGCCTTTAATGGACAGGAGGCCTTAGATAAGCTCGAAAAAGATCGCAGCGTTGAAGTTGTTATCCTCGATGTCAAGATGCCGGGTATGGATGGGGCCGAAACCCTGAAGGAGATCAAAAAGAGATATCCCTTAGTGGAAGTTATAATGCTCACTGGCCACGCCACGGTTGAATCCGGAATTGACGGAATGAAACTGGGTGCCTTTGATTACCTGATGAAGCCCTGTGATATGGATCAGCTCATGTCTAAGGTGAAAGAAGCTGTAGCCAAAAAAAGGCAGCATGAGGATAAGATCATCGAGGCGCGCATGAAGGAGATTACCTCACGCCGCGTTTAGGGGAAAAGGTATGTCCGTGAAGGAAAGCGATCAGAGAGATCCCATAAGGCTTCTTATCGTGGATGATGAGGTGGGGTTTGTGAATATCCTCGCCAAAAGGCTACGCAGAAGAAATATGGAGGTAGCCTCTGCCTACACCGGCACCGAGGCCATCCAGATACTTCGCAAACAGGATTTTGATGTGGCTGTTCTGGATCTTAAAATGGAGGAGATGGATGGAATCGAGGTCCTCAAGATATTTAAGAAAATGGACCCGAAGATGGTGGTCATAATGCTCACGGGCCATGGCTCGGAGCAGGCCGCCAGAGAAGGTATTGAATTCGGCGCATTCGATTATCTTACAAAGCCATGTGAGCTTGAAGAGCTTTTGGCTAAAATCAGGGAGGCTTACCAGGAACGAAAGTAACTCAATAAATTCGGGCTGTATTAAGAAAATCCCCCTCAATCCCCCTTTGCAAAAGGGGGAAGGTTCGGAATGCCCGGACTTATTGAGATGTTACCGAAATAAGGATTAAACGGCAAAAAATCAGGAGGAAAAAGTAGTGAAAACGCTTTTCAGAACTACAGGATTCCAGCTTGCCATCGCATTTGCGCTTGGGGTGATTGTTCTTCTCTTACCAAGACCGGAAGGGACGAAATTTACGATAACCGGTGATGAGAACCACGCATTCTTTCAGCATATCAACCAGCACTTTACAATAGTTCCAGCCGTAAAAAGCAAGACTACAAAGTATATTGTAGAGGCAAAAGATCCCGGGGGCCAGGGGTCTACTGCAGCATTTCTGCAAGAAAAAGCCGTGGAATTGGAAATGACCGGGCTCAAAGTAGATTACGTTGATGGTCTTTCTCCAAAGGCCAAGAGGTTTCTTGCTGTCCTGGCGGTACTGGTTTTTCTCTTTGTGCTGGAACCCATCCCTCTTGAGATCACGGCAATCTGTATTGCCGTATTATTGGTGATCATGGGAATCGGCGACGTTAAAGAGGCCTGGGCCCCTTACATGCACCCTGTCGTGGTATTTATCATGTGCTGCCTGATCTTTGCTATCTCCCTGGAGAAGGTCGGCATTACAAAGCGTCTTGGATATTTTATCATTAAAAAAGCTGGAAACAGCGTCATAAGGTTTACATTTATCATTGCCATAGGCCTTGGTATCTGCTCGTCCTTTATGCATGATGCAGCAGCCTGTGCCATTGGCATTGTGACCATGCTTCCATTAATGAGGGCCGTGGGCATTGAACCGCACACAAACACGGCAAAGTTTATGATGCTGTCACTGCCGTTTGCCTGCTCATGCGGAGGAATGGGATCACTAATAGGTGGTGGCCGGTGTATGGTTTCTGCGGCCTTTCTCAAAGAATTCAGCGGCCTGGAGATTACTTTCCTGGATTGGATGAAGTATGCCATGCCTGCAGCG
>MVDB01000055.1 GCA_002050025.1 Desulfobacteraceae bacterium 4484_190.2 | reverse complement strand
AATGACTGATATTTTGTTCATGACGCTCCATTTATTGTAGATTAGAGAAAAACAAGCGTAACTGGTCAATATGCTGGGGCAGAATAAAAGGCTCACGCCTAAATACCTATGGAGTTTACCCGTAAGGGTTTTATCCACAGGATATTGAGCAAATAAAAATAAGCTCATAATATACCAATTTAAGAAAGAGGTAGTTGAACAGAACCGCTTCGCGGAAGTGTTTCCCCCGCGCGCCTTTCTTTTCTCTTTAAGTTTTTCATAAACCAATCCACCAAATTTATTTATAATGCCTCCTGGCCAGACATTCATAGGGAATGTCCGGCCGTAAATGATCCACCACAAATCATACAGGAGGAGGCATTATGAGCACTTTACTTAGAAAACAGTTTAATGACCACATGATTCTACGGGGATTTTCCCCCAAAACCAAAGATGCCTATATAGGCGCTGTTGCCGCTCTGGCAAAATACTACCATCTTTCTCCAGACAACCTTAATAACGATCAGATTCAGGCTTATCTGCTTCATCTTATCAAAGACCGCAAACTGGCCTGGAGTTCCGTAAATGTGGCTTTTTCAGGGCTTCGTTGTTTTTACACCCAGGTTCTCAAATGGGATGAAACCCGGTTTCATATTCCGTCCCGTCCTCGACAAAAAAAGCTGCCTAAACTGTTGAGCGTAGAACAAGTCAATGATCTACTGAAAGCAGTCCCCAACATTAAACACCGTACGCTTCTCATGACTGTTTACGGTGGTGGCCTTCGGGTCAGTGAAGTAGTTCGTCTCAAACCGCACCATATCGAAAGTGATCGGATGATGATACGGGTCGAGCAAGGCAAAGGCCGAAAGGACCGTTACACTATACTACCCCAAAGCCTTCTTGATCAGCTAAAAGCATATTGGAAGGCATGTCGTCCTCAGTCATGGCTGTTTTTCGGCAGGGACAAGGACAAACCCATGCCCATAGGCACTGCTCAAAGGATCTATTACAACGCAAAAAACAAAACAGGCATTAAAAAAGGCAACGGTATTCATACACTCAGACACTGCTTCGCTACCCATCTATTGGATCAGGGCGTTGATATTTTCACAATCAAACAAATGTTGGGACATACCGCCCTGGTAACCACATCAAAGTATCTACATACGACTAAAGAAAAAATTACAGCCGTCAAAAGCCCTCTGGATACCCTCGATATCCATAAAAAGAAATAGGAGGGCTGAGATATGTTACTAAAAAATGATGGTAAAACTGGATCAATATGTTCAAACAGCCGTAACCCGGAAGTAGCGGACATCTTCTGCCTTTACGGCCAAGATTATCGAAAAAACCATAACCTTTCCTTTGAACAGTTAAAGGTGATGCGCCAGATCTCAATATGCCGCACCGCCGCCATGGGAGGACATATTGAACGATGCACTGAATGTGGCTATAAGCAGAATGCTTATAATTCCTGCCGTAATCGCCATTGCCCTAAATGTCAGACCATGGCCAAGGAAAAGTGGCTCAATAACCGCAAGGCAGAACTGCTTCCATGTGGTTATTTTCATCTGGTCTTCACATTACCACATGACTTAAACCCAATCATTTTATACAATAAAAAACCCCTGCTGAACATCCTGTTCCAGGCAGCAAGTGAGACCCTCCAGGCCTTCGCCAAAGATCCCCAATGGCGCTTACAAGGTCAACCAGGCTTCATCTGCGTGCTGCACACCTGGAGCCAGACACTAATGGATCACTTTCATCTCCATTGTCTGATCCCTGGCGGGGTGCTGTCTTTTAAAAAGGATCGGTGGATACCCTCACGCAAGAATTTCCTTTTTAGAACCGGTTCCCTGGCAAAGGAATTTCGAAACAGGTATATCCGTCTACTTAAAGCAACTTTCAATAAAAACAAAATCATATTCCAGGGAAACACAGCAAAAACAGGAACTTTAGAAGGCTTTAACTATCTCATCAAGCAGTTACAAACCAAAAAGTGGGTCGTATACGCCAAACGTCCCTTTGCAGGGCCTGAGCAGGTACTTGAATATTTAGGTCGCTATACTCACCGGGTGGCCATATCCAACCACCGTATCATATCCATTGACGATTCAACGGTCATATTCACATACAAAGACCGCAATGACGACAATAAAACAAAGTTCATGACCCTTAAAGCTGATGAGTTTATAAGGCGGTTTCTTTTGCACGTTCTGCCACAGAGATTTGTGAAAATCCGCTATTTCGGGTTTATGTTCCACAGGGATAAACAAAAGAACATCGAGCTGATTCGAAAGCTCATGGATGCGGTCGTGGTCTTCACTGAAAAGGTTGAAGAAACCGTTCAGCAGATGATGTTACGACTTACCGGTGTGGATATCACCCTCTGCCCTCATTGCGGGAAGGGCCGCATGATCCCTCTAATCAAAATCCCTAAAACCGGGGTCTTAAACATAGATTTCAAGGAACAGTAATGGATTCATCTTAACAATATCAAAGAGTTTTTCGTAAATATATTCATTACTTGCAAATGCGCATTCGAACGCCGCGCTACAGGTATGCCCTTATGCAGCCTCTTAAACTTGTTTTACAAACCATTTCAGGGAAAATGTCCCACAATTCACATTTAAACACCACAAATCCGCGTTCAAATCGTCTTTATCCCCGGTTCATATTTGAAAACCCGGCGGGCTTCTCCTTGAAATTGTTCCCCTGCCATGATATAAACTCCATAGTATGACTTTCAATGTAGCGGCTCTGTTCAACCACATTTTATCCATCCTGACAACATGAGTTAAAAATATACTAAGAGGAGGTATTAAGACATGGACAGGAAACTCAGATGGTTTGCTATATTAATAATGGTCTTGTTCGTGGGGGGGGTAGATGCATTCGCAAAAGTGGGTGTTTATTCTGAAATGAACAGTGAGACGCTCCGCGGTGTCAAAAGCATATATGTGCGGGTAGCACCCATTGATCCTACAATCGAACAGGAAGGGCTTACCACAGCCCAGATACGGAGAGATACTGAGCACCAGTTACAGAGAGAGGGGATTAAAATACTTCCTGAGGAAGAATTCAATAGACTTAGACGGACTCGGAATTACCCTCTCGGCCGGCTCGAGGTCATCGTAACGATAAAAGATATGAATAAAGACGCCGAAAAACTATACAGTATTATTGTCAGATTCAGCCAAGTCGCATTCCTTTCCAGAGCGCCTGTGATCAAGCTGTTTGCTCCTACATGGGAGAGCCAGACAATTGGCTACAGTGGCGATTTGAGTGTAGTCACAGAGGGTGTTAAAGCCAGGGTGGAAGAGTTTATCAGTGCCTATACGGCGGCGAATTCTAAATGATGGGCATCAGTACTCTGAGTACTTTGCCCGGTATGAAATCTCCGGCCGATCACCATGTTCTTCTGCCACTGGAAGGCCTAACCAGGTTTTTATAAAACAGTAAACCAGCCCGCATCCTATAATCGTCAATGCAGTATACAAAAGCCCGAAGAAGATTATATATTCTACATTCCATTGCCATTCAAAACTAAACGGAGTCATCTGCTCCCTCCTCGGTTATTTATTCAGTAGCAGGGTTTAGCTCCCTTTCTTGTGGAAAAACAGGTAGATACCTGTACGCAGTAGAAAAAAGCAGAAAACCGTAACCAATGACGGCCATGGCAATCCCCCATTCCTGCCATGTGGGAAGATAGCTCCAGAATCTGTCAAAAGGCATCACAGGTATGGCGAGTGTGACAATAATAAACACGAAACGATTGAGGACAATACCCGTGCAGTTCAAAAGACATGCGGTGATTAGCCATCCCTGATGTCGCCTGGCCTTTGGAATCAGAAGAATAATGGCAGGGATGATGCCAAAAATTACGATTTCACATACTACCAACCAGATGCCATATGGCCCCTCCCGATAAAAGTCTATGAATTTGAGCCCGGCCCTGGGAACAACGCCATATATCCAACCCAGTGTGTCTGCAATTTTTAAGACCAAATAGATAGAAAGCAGCCAGGCGGATATTTTTGCCAGGAGCTGGATTGCATTATCGGGAACAAGTTTCTTTCGGGTGATTTTTTCTGTGAGTTTGGTACACAGTATTGTAAAGCACGGCCCCGCTGCTATGGCGGACAGGATAAAGAGGAAAAAGGTCCAGGGCCAGATATAAAATCCGTCTCTGGCTGCAAAGGGTCTTGCGTATAATACTCCGAACATCCCGCCCAGCGAGCCCTGATGGAAGAAGGATAAAAAGGTGCCGGTGGCCGCAAAAACAGCCATTATTTCGTGGAGACTATGGCCGAATATGTGAAGCCCCCGGATTTTGTCCAATTGTCTATTCCGAAGGATAAGGGGTATGAACTCGATGCCAAGTACCATAAGGTAACATGTGATACAGAAGGACACCTCCACAAGCATGGAATGGATATTGGCATGCCAGAAGATGAACCACCCCCGAATGGGCTGTCCAATATCAATACCCAGCATGCCCATGGCGCCGGAATAGCAGATGAAACCAATGATCACAGCGGCATTGATAACATTCTTCAATTCACCTTTTCCAATAATATAGGTCAGGAAGCCTGTGAAGAAAGCGCCTGCCCCAAGGGCAATAATCGCCAGATCAAATACAATCCAGAGGGCAAAGGCAAACACATTGCTCATGTTGGTTTGATTCAGACCTTTCCATAGGCAGAGAAAGGCCGACAGCCCTCCCCAGGCCAATAGGGCCAGCCATGGCAGGGTCCAAAATAGGAAGGTGGTTGTGGAACATCTTTTTACGCCTTCCGGTAACAATGGCGAATCCATGATTAATCCTCCTGAGAGAATTGGTTAAGTGATTGAGTTGTTTAATGGTTAAGTAGTATCCGAACGAAAATGTCATTTCGAGCATAGCGAGAAATCTTATTATAAAGTAACATCTCGACCACTTAACTAATGCATTAATCAACCCGTTACTTTGGTGACAGGCTTAAACTCACCAGGCAGATAATTGTCGGCCATCTTCCGTACCCAATCCTTGGTGGAAAGGTAGTAGACCTTGGGTTTCGTGTTTAGTCGTTCCAGGAGCCTGAAGGCATAAGGGCTCTTGATCAGTTGAGACACCTTATGTTCAGGATTGTTGAGGTCTCCGAACGTGATGGCCTGGGCTGGACATGCCTCTGCGCAGGCGGTTGTGTATTCGTGTTCTTCAATATCGGTGCGATCTTCGGCATAGGCCTGGGTTTTTGCTCTCATGAGACGATGGTGGCAGAAGGTGCATTTTTCCACCACGCCCCTCATGCGGGGAGAGATCTCTGGAGACAGGTAACGTTCTAAACCTTTACCCTTGGGGAAATATGTGTCCCACCAGTTAAAATACCTGGCACCATAGGGGCAGGCGGCCTGGCAGTACCTGCATCCTATGCAGCGAGTATAGATCTGGCTGACGATCCCGGTATTATGATCGATTTTTGTGGCAGTGGCGACACACACAGAAACGCACGACGGCTGATGATGTCCTCTGCCGTCTTCATCGCAGTGCATACACGGCCTGGGGAAATAGCTTACCTCTGTGTGTGGAAATTCCTTGCCGTTTGTGATCTTGTACAGCTTCATCCAGGTAATAGTTCGCTCCTTGTCTGTCTGATCAGGTCTTACAGACACATTGTTCTCGGCTGCACAGGCGATCATGCACGTCCCACATCCTGTGCACTTATCCAGGTCAATGACCATGCCGTATCTATAAATACCACCTTTTTGTTGTTCCATTTTTTTCCTCGTTTTCAGACCTTGATCAATTGGACCGGCGTATTCCACCACACTGGATGACCGCTTAGAGGGTCTTTCCCCATATGGATGATATCGTTTGGGTTGACCCCTTTTCCACGTGAAAACTCATCATAGGCAGTATGCCCGAAACCTAACGGCAGATATACAATGCCGGGCATTGCCCCTTCAAAAAGGTTAACGCATACCCGAACAGTTCCCTGTGGAGATTTAATGGTCACTCGGTCGCCTTCTTTGAGCCCATATTTTGAGGCTGTCTTGGGATTTATCTCGGCAAAAGACTCATTTTTTCTGAGCTGATTATCAAAGATGGTCTTGTTCAAGAAAGGGGGGGGCGGGGTCCAGCCGCTGGCAAGATTGATCATTTCGTATGGCAGCATCAGGAGTGGATATGCTGATCTGTCCGCACCAGACAGTGCTGGTTCGAAATGGGGCATGCAGGCTGCGTCCCCTTTTTCGGCGATTCCCATGTTCTTCAATAATGCATAATCATCAAAGGCCAGTTCAATCCGGGTGCTGAAAAACTCAAATTTGCCAGTAGGGGTCTTAAATAGCCTATCCCAGTTTTTATAGGCGTGAACAGGTAAATACCAGAATCCTCCAGCCTTTATTTTCTTCCACATGTCGTCGAAGTTCTTGTAATCGGGAGTCACACTGCCTCTATCCCGCAAACGTTTCCACGCCGGGACGGAGCCATCGTAATGGACCAGTCCCGCTTGAGTGTCAAACAGGCCCTTAGCCCTTTCTTTGAGAACGTCATCATATTTTTTCCAGGGAAAGGAAGATCCCACAGATCCTCCGATTCGTTTTGCAAGCTGCATGATGACATCCCCGCTGTTCCTTGTTGCATAAACCGGTTTAACCACGGGTTTTGATATTCCGTAGAGGGGATACTGGAGTCCGGTGGGCCAGACCACATCATCCATTTTTTCAAGGTAAGTATGATCCGGGAGAATGAGATCCGCCATATAGGATGTCTCATCCTGATAGGGCGAGAAGCTCACAATAAATGGGACCTTTTTCAATGCCTCTCTAAATGCTCCCCCGTCGGGCAGTGTGAAATCGGGGTTGGCCGAAAAGACAAGCAGGGTATTAACCGGTGATTTGGGGCTTTTAATAATGGTTTTTGCAAAATCGCCAATCAGGCTTTTACTGAAGGGATATCTCCTGGTCCCGGCATGGTCGAGGCGAGATTTTTTGAGACCCTCTCTGGCAATGGTATCTTTTTGGATCTCCGGGAGTGGACTTAAAGGAGGCGGGTCACATACAAGCACACCACCTGGCATGTTGATGTTTCCAACAAGGGCATTAAGGCCTTGCACAGCCATGAATTCATAAAGGCTGCCATTTAAGTATCCTTTGCCTTTGCCGCAGGTGGCAACGGGGGCCTTTGCTCCGGCAAAATCCCTGGCCAAAGCAACGATATCTTTCGGTTGTAATCCAGTTATTTCGGCTACCTGATCGGGAGAATAGCTGTTAAGGACCATAGTCTTATAGCCCATGTGATTTTTCCCGTCCGGCGATGCCCAGTTATTGAAGCCAAAGGAATAGGCATCCACAAAATCAGCATTATGCAAGTGTTCTTTGATGATCACGTGGGCAAGCCCCAAAGCCAGCGCTGCTTCGGTCCCCGGTTTCGGGGCAAGCCACTGGTCTGCCTTTGATGCGGTATTTGAGGCCCTTGATTCTATCTGAACAACCCGGGCCTTCCTCTTTGCGGTGTGCTCTTGCCAAAGACCCCAGGCATTTATCACACGACCCGGTGCCCCCCACCCCTCAAGCAGACCACTGCCAAAGCTCAGGATGTAATCGGCATTCTCAAGGTCATAGGCCATAGGGCCTTCGGTCCCCTGCATGACGAGATTTGTCATCCTGTAGGTATCTTCTGCGGATGGAATTCTCTCATAATTGGGGCTTCCTACAGCCCTTAGCAGTCGTTCGATCATTGAGGCCATGGTGCCCATCGTGGGATTTCCGTCTATTGCCGCAAGGGCTTCCGGCCTTTCCTGTTTGCGCAGATCAGAGATCCGGTCGGCAATTGTGTTTATTGCCTCATCCCAGGTAATCGCAATGAATTTACCGGAGCCCCTCGGTCCAACGCGTTTCATAGGACCTGTGAAACGTATGCTTTCGTTATAAAGCAATTGAAGGCCACCCATGCCCAGGGGACAAATCCCACCAGGATTGACAGGATAATCAGTACGGCCTTCAATTTTTACTGCCCTGTCGTCCACCTTACGGACTTCTATGCCGCATCCACCGGGACAAAGCGTGCATACAGATTTTACGTGGGAAAATTCACCTGTAGGCGGGACCGGCACCCAGGGCCAGTTCTGCGTCCAGATGGCAATATCGTCCGTGAACTTCCAGGGAAGCGGCGTTGCATTTATACCAGCTGCTCCGCCTACAAGCAATGCAATGAAATGTCTTCTATTTATTTCCATTGTGGTATTCCCTTAAAGGTTTTTTGAACCTATTTATGGCAGACAAAACAGGCGTTATTCTCTTCGAGATCGTTCTCGGTATGACATTCAGCACAGTCATCCATCTTCATGCGATCCCATGTATTTGTTTTATACCCGGCAATATTTCTTCCCCAGATGTCGATGCTGTACCCGGTCATGCGATTGACCTTGTAGGCCGGCAGTTTTTCGGTTCTCCCAAAGTCTCCGTGGCAGGTTTCACAATCTTGGTCCCCTATTTTGACATGGGCGATATGGGAGAAGTATACACAGTCAGGTTGCCTGAAGTAGGATAGCCATGGTATCTCCTGTTCTTCGGCAACATATTTATTCAAGAATTCCTGCTCTTCAGGCGTTTCACCGAGGGGCGATTCGGGGTCATCATGGCACTCCAGGCACTTATCCAGTTTGGGGATACCGGCAAAGGTGCCATCCTCCCGGAACGTATGGCAAAACAGACATCTTTCGGTCTCTGTGTCCCCTTCGATGCCGTCTACTATTTCCGGATTAAGGTGAAGGGCATGATTAAAATTCATGGGTTGGGGCTGTTTTGAGTATAAGGCCATGGGATAGATGATCCACCCCACAATTAAGGACGGGATCAATCCGGCAAGAAAAAAGATCCATACACCAAATGAAAACGGGGGAAGAAAAGTGGAACCTTTTTCAAATGATATGAATCGGTTAAACAATGAGGTAAGTCCAAATTTTGAGGTTTTTTGGGAGGAACTTGCTTGATTTTTCATTTGGATAAGCCCCTGCTTAGTGAGTTTGAGGTCGATGGGAATATAGCCCCAAAGTTAACGCAAATCTACCTGTTTCACCCCCATGTTTGTCAAGTGAAAAAGCAAAAAATCTTAAAACCTTCTGACTCTTTTACGACGTCTTTTGGCTGCCTTGGCCTGTTTTTTCTTTTTCTGGACGCTCGGCTTGTCATAAAAACGCCTTTCCTTAATTTCGGAAAAGAAACCTTCCTTGGTTAACTTTCTTTTAAGATCCTTGATAGCTTTTTCTATCTGATTATCGTGCACAATGACTTTCATAATGAAGTTACTCCGTAGTTTGTAATATCTCAATAAATCCGGGCATTCCGAATGCCTCCCCCTTTTGCAAAGGGGGGTTTTTAATATAGCCCTGATTTAATTGAGAACTTTCCGTGGTTTAATGAAAATAAAAAAGCATCTCTAAAACAATATGAGATGCTTTTTCTCACCAAAAAAATAAATCTTGTCTTTAGCGTGAATTAGTCCACTAACAGTTGAGAATTAAATCTCACCTCTTGAAAAGTTTAAGGGTTTGAAAGCACTCATGATATTGTAAGGGGTATATTTGCTCTATCAGGCCGAAAGACCATATCGAAAATAAAAAACTTTGAAAACTTCCAGCCATGTCTGATCACCCCCTTTGCTGTGTAGACCTTGTGTCCATATCGCTGACGATGACCTTCCACCAGTTTAAGACGCAGAATTTTGTCTCCAAACTTTGTATACTATTCATATGATATAATTTGTCAATCTTTTTTTATTTTATTTGAGATTTCGGTCTCCATATTGATCCTTGTAAAACCATCCATATCAATAGCCGAAATCATAGGTTGCTCCTTTGCAAAGGCGACTGTTTTTGCAATTTGGTCTTTATTACGCATCTGGTTTAATTCCAGATCTCGTTAAGTAGTTGAGTAGGAAAATATATTGTATTATTTCCGGATATTATAGCTTTTCAAACACTGAGTGCCCAATTTTCAAGCAACTAATAGATATGATGTATTATAACAACGACTTAACCATTTAACGATGTTTGAACTCCTTATTTCCGTAGCCATAATTTTGCCACAGCCTCAATATGATAGGTGTGAGGGAACATGTCTACGGGCTGTATTTCAATTAACTCATATATCTGTATCATCTGGGCGATGTCCCTTGCCATGGTGGCAGGGTTACATGAGATATAGATGATCTTTTTAGGAGATAATGCCAGTATCTGGGCTAACACATGTTTATGCATCCCAGCCCGCGGTGGGTCAATGATTAGGACATCTGGTTTGTAAGTTATGGCGGAGAGTCTTTCTCGAATATCCCCAATAATAAAACGGCAGTTATTTATGCCATTGTCTTTACAATTGTTCCGGGCATCCAGCACGGCACTTTCGCTGATTTCAATACCAGTAACCACCTTCACCCTGTTTGCCAGAAAGATGGGAATTGTGCCAGTTCCGCTATACAGATCCAGTACTGTCTCGCTGCCCTTGAGCTCGGCATAGTCGGCTGCTTTCTCATAAAGCTGCCGGGCGGCGAGGGAATTGGTCTGGAAAAATGAATTTGGAGATATTTGGAAAATGTGTGGGCCGATCTTGTCCCTGATATATCCTTTGCCTTTAAGGATGAATTCTCGCTCACCAACGGCAATGGAGGCCTGCCTCCCGGTGATGTTATTTACGACTGTTCTGATGTTGACGATTCGTTGCAACAGCTCTTCAGCCAGGGGGCGAACTACTTCCGGTCTGTCCTCCGATGTGACCAGGTTTACCATCCATTCATCAAATGCCCTGGAATATCGAATGGTCAGAAAGCGCCAGAATCCCTCATGGCTTTTCAGGCCATACACGGGTATTCCACTTTTTTTTACATATTTTTTGACCCCTCTCAGTATCCTGTTACCGGTTTCCTGCTGAAGTAGACAGGCCTCCACATCAATAACCTTTTGATATGTTCCTGGAACATGAAGCCCTAATGCAAAATTCCCTTCAACTTCTCGTTTATCCAATTCATGGGGAAGGAACCACCGGTGGTCAGAAAAGGAAAACTCCATCTTATTGCGATAAGCGAATACCTCTTCAGAAGGCAGCACATTACGGACCTTTACATTTTTGAGCCCCCCAATGTGTTCAATGGCTTCTTCCACCTGTTCTTTCTTGTAAGAAAGCTGCGCTGCATATTGTATGTGCTGCCACTGGCAGCCCCCGCAATAGCCGCTGTAAGGGCACGGGGCCTGTACTCGCTCAGGTGAGGGTGTAATCAATTCTACCAGGCTTGCTTCGCCATAGGCCTTCTTTTTTTTGTAAACCCTGGCCTGCACCCTGTCACCAGGGGCTACGCCCCTGAGAAAGACCACAAATCCATCAACCCTGCCTATTCCCCGGCCTCCATACGCCATCTTTTCGATGTCGAGTTCAATTGTCTGGCCTTTTTGTGGTTTCATCATTTTAAATAGTTTACCGAAGAGACACTCAGAGATCACAGAGAAAACAATACACTGTAATACATACCATAGGTATAGCGTTTAAGATAATGTTTTTGGACTATTTTTTATAGATGTTCAGTTCTCAAGATGAAAAAATTAGACAGGATCTCAGGATAGGCTGGATTATTTTAGTCTT
>MVDB01000054.1 GCA_002050025.1 Desulfobacteraceae bacterium 4484_190.2 | reverse complement strand
CTTTACATCGACGTTTACGATGAAAACGGCAATTCGACCGGAGAGCTGGACGTGGGCAATGCAAAGGAGTTTTCCATAAACGCCCCGTCAGTGGAAAAAAAGGAACTGCTCGGTTACCGCCGTTCCAACTACGGAAAGACGATCAAGTCCGTCATCAACAAGATCGAGCAGGAGCTCAAGTTCGCGCTCACCGACATCAATCGCAAGAACCTTGCCCTTGCCATGTTCGGCGAGGACTCTGATTACTCACAGTCCGCGGGTTCGAGCGCCGGCAGTCCCGAGACCGTAACCGCACGGCTGGACAAGTGGGTGAAGCTCTCTCACCGCAACCTGGACCCGGAAGACCCCCCGGTCGTCAAGGACTCGAGCGACACCACCACCTACACCGAAGGCGATGACTACGAGATAGACTACCCGGTGGGCCGCATCAAGGCCCTTACCGGCGGCTCGATCAATGATGGCGAGCAGCTCCATGTGGAATCCACATGGCTTGCGCAGTCGGGCTTTCAGGTGAAGGGGCTGGAGCGGCAGAAGATAGAGGCATCCCTGCGCCTGGTCGGCCGGGACCAGGCAAACTCCAGGGACTGCGAGGTCATCGTGTACAAGGCCGAGATCACCCCGAGCGGAGACATCGGCTGGCTGGCGGATGACTTCGCCGCCCTGGAATTCGGCGGTAAGATCCTGGATACCGAAAACGGGTCCTGGGATGTAATCTTTTTCCAGGAGTAAGGCATGAGAAAAACCAAAAAGATCAGGGTAGATAACAAAGAGATCACCGTAAAGGAGCTTACCGTAAGGGAGCTGCTCTCCTTTTTTGAAGAGGGCGAGACCCTGTCGCTTGAGACCCTGGGCCGCCTTCTCGAAGTCGCAGCCGACGGGCTTGACATGGAAGGCCTGAAAGACATGGCTCCCGGCGATATAAAGCTCGTGTGGGAGGGCTTCAGGGAGGTAAACGCCGTTTTTTTCGACACGGCCAGGGCCCTGGGAGTGGACGAGGCCGTGGCCGGGATCAGAAAATCACTCGTAAGCGACTTTTGCGGGCTGCTTGCGAGCTCATAGAGGCAGGCCACGGGCCGGCAGTGCTGGACTATGGCGTATCGTTCTTCCATGAGGCGCTGGCTGCACATGCTGCAATCACCCGTGAGAAAATAAAAAACATGGCCGCAGCCGTGCGGGCCTCCAGCCTCGATGAGAGGCGCTTTAAAGAGTTTCTGAGAAATGGCTAAAAAAGAAAAGCTTCAAATCATCATATCCGCAAAAGATGCTGCCAGCGCTACGCTCAAAAAACTGGACCATGCCTTTTCCGGCATGAAGAGGTCTCTTGCCGGCCTGTCCCATCAGATCTTCTCGCTCAAGGGCGCCCTGGCAGGCCTTGGCCTGGGGCTTACCGCACGGGATTTTTTGAAGACCGCCGAGTCATTTGAGGCCTTGCGCACCCGGCTGGAGACCATTACGGGCAGTGCCGCCAAAGCCGAAAAGGCCATGTCCTGGATTACCGATTTTGCGGCCAGGACGCCCTACGAGATCGAGCAGGTGGCGGACGCTTTCACGAAGCTGTCGGCATACGGCATAGACGCATCAAAGAATATCGGCGTGCTGGGCGATACGGCCGCGGCAATGGGAAAAAGCCTGGACCAGGCCGTGGAGATGTTCGCGGACGCCGTAACGGGTGAGTTTGAACGGCTCAAGGAATTCGGGATCCGTGCATCACAGCAGGGCGACCAGGTCACCTTCCGCTGGATGCAGAACGGCCGGCAGATGGTGCGGGCGGCCGAAAAGACCCAGCAAGGCATCAGCCGGGCGCTCACCGAAATCCTCTCGGGACGCTTCAGCGGCGCAATGGAGAGGTACTCAAAGACCTGGAAGGGCATGTGGTCCAACCTCATGGACCAGTTTACGCGATTCAAACAGGAGGTGATGAAGGCCGGTGTCTTTGATTACCTCAAGGGTATGTTGTCCGGGCTGCTCAAAAAGATCAACGAGCTTAAGCGCACGGGGCAGCTCGACCTTTGGGCAAAGGACATGGCCCGCGGCGTGATAAATGCCATAAACGCCATGATCCGGGGGTTTGGAGTGCTGGGCGAGTCCATATATGCCGTGCGGGCAGCCTTCGGCATGCTTGCCGAAAAATATTACTCTTATAAGATCAAACAGCTTCAAAAGGAAAAGGAGAGACTAGAGAAGGCGTTGAAGCCCGGAGCCCTCTGGAGAGCGCTCTACCCCGAAAGCGTCGAGCGCGAAATGGATGAGGCCAACCGGAAGCGCCTCGAACAGATAAGGGCCTTGATATCCGAATATGAGACCGGTCGTCAGGCCGGCGCCATGATGGCGGAAGACAATGTCAAGGCGATGGACAGGTTCCGGGATAAGATTGAAAAGGTTAAGTCCTTTCTGGAAGGCCTGCGCACGACTCCCCCTCCCCCGCCCCCGCCCGGCGAAGAGGCGCCGGGCAAGGGAACGCCCGGGACAACGGAGGCAAAGACGCTGTCCGCCCTTGCAAAGACAAAATCCGAGACGGCCCGGACCATTGAGCGCGCCAGGACCGCCCTTAAGATGCTGGACGGCCTGAATGAAAAGGGCTCAATCAAATTAGAAGAGTTCTTCCGCAGGCGCAAAGAGCTGCTGGACCGGCAGTTTCAGGCCGAGATCGAATATCTTCAAAAGAAGAGAGACGCAGAAAAAGACCCTGAAAGACGCCTGGCCGTTGAAGATGAGATCTTCAGAAAAGAGCAGGAGCACAAACGGGTCCTTATTGAGCTTACAAACCGGCAGGCCGAGGCGGAAAGAAGGCTTGCCGAGCAAAAACAGCGCATAAGCCAGATGCTCGAGGACATTCGGCTCAGGGCCGCGAGCACGGAAGGAGCGGGAGATCTGCAGGCCCGATTCCAGGCCGAACAGGCGGAAATGGACGGAAGGCACAGGGAAGAAATCGAGCGGCTCAGGAGCCTGAATGCCGAAAAAGCCGCAATCGACGAAGCCTACCGCATGCAAAAACTCGAGAAGGATAAACTTCTGGCGGACCAGGAACGGCGCCTTCAGGAGTACCGCCTCAATACGGCCGGTGAGGTGGCCGGCGGCATGGCGCAGATATTTTCGAATCTCTATGAGCTCACCGGGCGCAAGCAAAAGGAATTCTTCTACCTTTCCAAGGCGGCGGCCCTGGCCCAGGCCATCATAAACACTGCCCAGGCCGCAACCAAGGCCCTGGCCCAGGGCGGCATAATGGGCCCGGTGATGGCGGCGGTGATAGCAGCCCAGGGTGCGGTACAGATTGCTACCATAACAGCCCAGAGGCTGGCCGCAGGCGGTCCTGTTTCAGGTATCTCACCCCATGAAAAAGCAGACAACATCCCCATATGGGCAACGGCGGGGGAATGGGTGATCCCGGTCAGGGCGGCAAGATATTACGGCGCACGGGTAATGGAGGCCATCCGGACCATGAAGATGCCCAGGTCCGTCTTTACCGGCCTTTCGCTTCCCGCATTTTCGCCCCCGGCCCTGCCCTCATACAGCTTTGCGGGCGGCGGGCAGGTCCCCGCCGCCGGCGCACCCGCCGGGCTCACCATAATCAATGTAACGGACCCCCGCGAGATAGATTCATACCTCGCCGGTTCCGAGGGCCAGGATGCGATCCTGAACGTCCTCAGCAGCCGGGCGGAGTCCGTCAAAAGGATACTGTACTGAGATAAGGGGTCAGCCCTTGATATGTGACATTCGGCATGTCACGGCCACAGCGGTTCACATCGGACGGAATGTCACATATCAAGGGCTGACCCCAATGATGACCCCAATGACACTATGTATGTGACATTCGGCATGTCACGGCCACAGCGGTTCACATCGGACGGAATGTCACATATCAAGGGCTGACCCCAATGATGACAATGAGACTATGGCGCTCGAAGTGGAAAGATATTTAACGCTGGAGCCTGACTGGACGGAAGGCCTGAAATACGGCCGTGTCTGGAAGACATCCGTCCAAAAATCGCCCACGGGAAAGGAGGTGCGCTCGGCGCTCTATACCTGGCCCAGGAAAAGGTTGGAATTCAGCGTATTCGCTTCAACCTTCGGAGAACAGGCGTACTTGAAGCGGGTGCTCTTCGCCTCGCTGCACGAGGTCTGGGGCGTCCCCTTTTGGCAGGACGAGACGGTGTTGACGTCCGGCGCCGATGCCGGGGACACGACCATCAATGTGGAGAGCACGGCGCAGAGGAATTTCGAGACGGACGGGCAGTGCATCCTTTACCGGGGGTATCGGGCGGGTGAGCATGAGGCGGCCGAAATCCAGGACCTGGGCGAGACATCCGTCACGCTTAAACAGGGCCTGAACCTGCCCTGGCCGGCCGGGACGCGTGTGTACCCGGTGTTGAAGGCGCGCCTGGAGCAGAGACAGACGCTGAAGTCTTACACCCGAAACACCGGATCCGTGCGCCTGTCGTTTCGTGAGGCGTTCGACCCGGACATCGCACACGGTATCGGCAATGCGGACGGCTACGAACAATTCAACGGCCTGTATGTGTTTGATCCCGAACCGGTGATACACGGCCTCCGCCGGGAACCGGTCAGGCCGTATCGGTTGCTTTCTTTCTATGGTGCGGAACTGACTTATACTGCTTACGACGAGGCGGTCTTTTCGTTCCGCGCCGACCTGGACTTTACGGGCAGGGAGGAGGCCCGGAAGTACCCGGGCTTCTTTGACGCCCACAAGGGCAGATGGGGCTCGTTCTATGCCCCGTCAAACGTACTGGACATCCGGGTCACCGCGCCGTTTTCCGGCACGGACCGGGATCTTTCCATAGAGCCGATAGAGTTCCCGGATTTCTGGCTCAACACAAACGCGGCCCGAGCCATTATCGTCTTCTGGCCCGACGGCACATTCAAATGCGCGGAGGTCGCAGGGGCAACGGCCGACACGATTTCCCTGGCATCCGCCATAGGCAAAAGCGCGGACGGCGATGTGCTCCCGGACCTTATGACCTGCTTTTTGCCGCTATGCCGCTTTGCCCATGACGAACTGGTCCTGACCTATGCGTCGCCCGGCTGCGGCCGCGCGGCCGTCACCCTTACAACAATCGGGGAATGAGGAGATGCGGGGTCAGCTCTTGATATGCCGAATGTCACATATCAAGGGCTGACCCCATTGACAATTATCATGAAACGGGGAATTATCGTTCTGTCTCACGGCAGAGAGCAAATGCCGGTCAACACGAAAGGGCGAATAACGGTACGGGCGGAAGACGAAAACGACGTGCACTACTGGTGGCACTTCCTGATTGTGAAGGGGTGCCGCGAAATAAGCCTGGTGTCCGGAAACGTACAGGTGGTTTTAAGCGCATTCTGCTGAGGAAGCGCGGTGCGGAGATAAGGGGTCAGCCCTTGATATGTGACATCCGTCCGCCGTAAACCGCTGCAGCCGTGACATGCCGAATGTCACATATCAAGGGCTGCCCCATTGATTAACTGAGGAGGCGCGGTGAAAAACGTATCGGAGCAGTATATAGCCAAAGAGGAAGCAAGCCGGCGTCAGCCGGTGGAGTTGTACCATATACAGCACCAGGACAGTCACTGGTATTACACCAGTGGAGACACACCGGTGGACTTTGGCAGCCATACCTGGGAACCTGCAACGATCAAGCGCTCCTCCGCGCATTACGACGCAAAGCTCGAAGGGACAAAGATATCTGTTACCTTTGCCAGAACGGATCCTGCAATTGCGAGATATCTCGCACAAAGCCCGGTTGAATTGTCATCGATTACTATTCACAAACTTTTCAGGGATCAGGATCCGATGGAGGCGTGCCTTGTCTTTACGGGGGTGATTCTTTCCGTGGCCGTCAAGGGCCTGGCAGCAGAGGCAAGGTGTGCGGGGATTGATTATATAATCAACCATCAGTTTTTAAATTGGCGATACCAGCCCGAGTGCAACCATACGGTTTTTTCGGAAGGCTGCGGCCTGAACGAGGCCGAT
This sequence comes from Desulfobacteraceae bacterium 4484_190.2, assembly GCA_002050025.1. GTDB lineage: Bacteria > Desulfobacterota > DSM-4660 > Desulfatiglandales > Desulfatiglandaceae > 4484-190-2. The sequence goes on along the minus strand of MVDB01000054.1, from coordinate 2,876 downwards.
TATCAACTGGTTACCACCATAAACGTTGATGAGACGGGAACGATACTGACATCAGGTGATTTCTCTTCTCATGAGGATGGATGGTGGACGCTCGGTGTCGTCATGCACAACGACGAGGAGCGCCTGATTGTCGACCATACGGGAAACACCGTTACCGTTATGGTCCCCTTCAGGGATCTGAACGGCGGAGACACGGTCACCGCGCTGCCGGGCTGCGACGGCAAGGTCGATACGTGCAGGGACAAGTTTGACAATCTTTCGCACTTTTTGGGTTTTCCGTTTGTTCCGGTGGACAACCCGGCCTTGTGGGTGAACAAATGAGGCCATATTTTGAAACAAAAGAGAGGCAGGAATTGCTGAGGGCCGAGCTGGACGCCTGGCTCGATACGCCCTGGAGACACCGGTGCATGGTCAAGGGCCGGGGGTGCGACTGTATCGGCCTGGTCGCGGGCGCGCTCATGAACGTGGGCTTTTTGCAGCCGGGTGACGTCGATTTTCCTTCGTATCCGCCCGACTGGAATCTGCATAAAGAGCACCTGGACCTATTGAACTGGTTCAAATCGCGCCCGGACGTCGCAGAGGTAAAACAACCCCTGCAAAATGGAGATATCCTGCTGTTTCAATACGGAAAATCGCCGTCGCACACAGGGCTGTTCTTTGAAAAAACCGTCTACCACTCGGTTACGGGAAGGCGGGTTGTCCGCTCACCCTTCGGCGATCCGAACCTGCTCGGGCGCATGGCGGCGGCATTCCGGTGCATGGAGGTCCCTAAATGAGCATCGGCGGGATTGCAGGGACGGTTGTCGGCGGCGCGATCGGATACATTATCGGCGGGCCGGCCGGAATGATGATCGGGGCCGGGATCGGCATGGCGGCCGGGATGGTCGTCGATCCGGTGGAGCCCGATGTGGCCAAACCCGATCCGGCGCAGCTTGCCGCCCCCACTGCCGTGGAAGGAGTGCCGGTTGCCGAAGCGCTGGGGACCGTTCAATTGAGCGGCGGGTTCATCTGGTACTGCTGCCCCCGGAGCGAAGAGGAAAAGGAACGCGCCGGGGGAAAGGGCGGAGGCAAAAAGGTGGTAACGGGCTACAGGTACTATCTCTCTTTCGCCGTCGGCCTGTGCCGGGGACCCGCAGACGTCCTCTACTGCATCTACGAAGGCGATGACCTGCTGTGGGAAGGCCCGCTCTCGATTGGCGATGCCACCCAGGGGCACGTTACTATTTCGGTAGAGGACCGCGGGGAGATAGACTTTTACTTTGGTACGACCGACCAGATCGCCAACAGTTTTATGCACGAGAAAACCGGGTATGCCTTGCCTTATAAGGGCCTGTGCTATGCCGTTTTCCGGGATTTCATGATAGGCCGGTACAACCGCGTCGGAGCATTCAGGTTCATCCTGAAGAAGAGGCCCGGCTACGCATTCAGCGCGGTGCAGGATATCGGAGATTACAACTACAATCCCGCCCATGCCCTGTACCATCTCCTGGTCGCGGACGCCGGGCTGTCTTCCGACCAGGTAGACGGGCAGTCATTCGGCGACGCGGCGGACACCCTGCTGGCGGAAGGGCTCGGCATCAGCATCCCGATGGAGCGGGAAAGACCGCTCATCCGGTATATCGAGAGCATATGCCGGCACATCCGGGCGTGTCTATACGTCAATGCAGCCGGGCAGACAGCCCTCAGGCTGTACAGGAAAGACGTGGCAATGGAAGACATGCTCGTGATTTCCGAAAACGATGTGCTGGAAGAAATAGGCCTTGAAAGACGAAACATGATCGAGGCCGAAAACGAAGTCCAGGTGCGGACAACCACGATAACGGCGGAATGAAGGACATAAAGGCCGAGTATAACCATCATCTTTACAGCGAGGTCCAGATCCGGTTCAGCCGGATCATGGACATGCTGTACTGGTGCCCCGGAGGATCGCAGCCGGAGCCGGAGCCGGAGCCGAAGCCGAAGCCCCCGGCTCCGAGACACGCAGGGCGGCCGAACCTGGTAAATCCTGAGTTCGTAATTAAGTATTTTAGTAAATCTAAAGGATGTCCTCCCGCTAATGATACTGTGTTTGAACCTCCTCAGGAAAGTGGATCTTTAGGATATTCAGCAGGATTGGGTACAATAGGTGCTCCAGGGTGTATGCTTTTACATCAACACCTGCACGACGATTATCAAACCTTAGAAACTGTTATTTTTGATTATGAAGGAAATCGTGTTAAAACAGCTTATAAAGGTTCTCTTAGTAGATGGCCACAGACTGTAAAAAAAATTGGAGATAAAATTTGGTTTAGCTATACAGAAGGTGAAAATGCTGGTTTCTATTCCATCCCTTGGGATGAAACCCTTTCGTCCTATCCCGTGTTTGTTAGTCAATCTGAGATCCAAAAAGATTATAATTGGGACATAAGACAATCTCCTGAGGGAGAGATTTTTATTTGTGCTGCTGAAGGAATGAGTGGAGGTCATAAAATTTCCTATGTAGATACTGAAAATAGCAATACTGTAATACCAGTTATAAATATTGGTGGATATTCCTCAGGATTTGCGATTGATCTTGATGGTAACATCTGGAGTGGTGAGTATGTATTGGACTGGTCTCCATCCATGCATATTGAACCATGTCGTCTTGGTATGTGGTCGAGGGAGAAAGTTGGAAATGTTCTTACAATAGGTATTGGTTCTCTTACGTGGGATGATGCAGATGTTGTTATTCCTTTGGGAACAACAGATATTACTGGTCAGACTACAAATTGGGGACCTAATGATGTGCTGGCTGATTCTGAAGGGAATATTTATGTATCCATGAATACTTATTCTTCTTGGGACGATTCCTCAGAATATGGCCGCGTAATCAAGATATCTCCAGACGGAGCGGG
>MVDB01000053.1 GCA_002050025.1 Desulfobacteraceae bacterium 4484_190.2 | reverse complement strand
TCGATGAACTATGTGACTAATGTCAGCTATGTAGCAACGTTTCGACAGCTCAGTATTCCATTGGGTGCCTTATTCGGTATGGCGCTGCTTAAAGAACCGCGCTATCCACCAAAAATAATAGGTGTGGTATTTGTCTTTCTGGGACTGGTGCTCGTTAGTACAGGATAACGAAGTTATCTGTTTTGGAGCGAAACGATTCTTGCTATGCCCTCGGCCGTTCCCACCCCAAGCAAAACGCATGTCGGAGTTAAGAGTAAAAAGGGTATGCGCATCGGCCCTAAGGGTTCCGAAGATCGTGCCGGATGAGCTTATACCAAAGCATTCCGAACTCCTAATAATGATGGCTGGTACGGCTCCTCCGTATGTCAAACCGAAAAGCATTGCAATCACATGAAATGCCCATAGGGTTTACTCCAAAAATAGCATGGGAATAAAAAAAGCATTCTCAAAATGAAAAATGAATCGTTAATATTGATGCCTCTTTAAGAAGCTCAAGGTATGATGGACGTACTCTTTCGGCTGATGTTCATAGGTATTGTGGCCGCATTTCGGGAGCACAGCCAGCTCCCCGTAGGGAAGGTGTCTATAGAGGGCCACGCCCTGTTCCGCGTCAAAGAGAAAGCTCCTGTCAGGATAGAGCACCAGCGCAGGGCAGATGACATGGGGCAGGAGATCTCTAAGGTCAAAAACATCCCTGCCATAGGCCCCGCCGTACCTTCGGAATTGATTGTAAAATGGTTCAGCGCGATCTTTTCCGTGCCACTCGATCAACTTTTCTTTGAGCTCGGATTCTAATTCTTGAAACACGTTTGGAAATTTAGGCTTATTAAATTCAGACATGGGGATTTCGCTGTAGCACTGCGTACTTGAGGTAACGATCGTTCGCACACGATCAGGGAATTTAACAGCATAGTCTATTGCAATGACTCCCCCTTCGCACTGACCGATAAGATGAAAAGAACCGATCCGGAGGAAATCCATCAACTGGTTCAAGTCATTTATGCTCTCGGCACGGAATCTATCACTCACATAAAATTCCTCAAAATCTGTCCCCCCATCTGATCTTCCATACCCACGCCTGTCGTACATGACGACCATGTAGCCATTTTCCACAAGGGCCGGATAGATGTCCTTCCACATCTTTGTACAGCCAAAACCGTGGTGGAGAAGGGCGATCGGATCACCCTCTCCATGCACTACGTAATATATCCTGATTCCGTTTAGGTCTACAAATGCCATTTGTTTCTTCTTATACCTTCTTCAGAAAGAATGACTTCCTCCCTTTTTCTTATTATTTATGAACCTGCATCAATATCTGGTCAGTCAATGTAAGCCTCTCCAATCCTGAAGGGGTAACCAGGTAGTCATCTTCCAGTCCCACTACACCTATCCCCGGGAAAACAAATTTTGGTTCAATTGCTACAACCATTCCAATTTCCATCTTATCTTCAGAACGTGGCGCAATAATAGGATATTCATCAATCTCAAGGCCGATTCCATGTCCAATGAACTTAACATGTCCCTCCCCGTGACCCATAAAAAATTCCCCATATCCCTTGTTTGCGGCCTCCCCTACTGCAAGGTTGTAAATATCTGCACAACAAAAACCTGGTTTTACCTCCTTTGCTAACAAGCGATGAATATCTCTTGAACAGTCATGTGCCTTTTCGAGGGTCTTTGATAGATTACCAATCACAAAAGTCCTGAACTGGTCACCAGTATAACCATTTACGGCGACTCCGTAGTCGATGCCGATGGGTTCATTTTGCCTTATGATACGATTTCCCGCGCCCTGAGCCATAGCAGGTGTGTTACCAGTTCCCCCATGCGGGCTGTTAAGAAACGAAATCTCCGAGCCGCTTTCACCAGACAGCACATGCGCATGCGTCATTTCCTGGTTCCATCCACGCATGCGGAGAATTCCCATATGACCTCCTCTACGCGCAATCAGCGCAAGCCACCCGTCTATCTCCAATTCGGTCATCCCTTCCCGAATCAGTTCTCCTATCTCCGTAAATCCCTTGTTAAGAATAACCGCTGCAAGCCTGATTTGATCGATTTCATAAGGAGATTTGATCATACGCAGCCTGCGTATCTCTCCTGAAATATCCACCCAGCGACACTGCGGGAAGCCCTTCCTGTATCCAAAGTATATGTTGACCGGCAAGACGTCCATTTCAAGACCTGCGGTCTCCAGTATATTAATGCCGAAATCTCTAAGCACATGAACTACCTGACTATGATTTTTTATGCGGACTACTTTTTCAAGAGGAGATTCCCTTTGTGCCCTTTCCCATGCCTTTTGAACCATCAAGACCGGGCTGCCTTCACGGGGAATAAACAAAACAGAGGCCTGGATGGTCCCTGCAAAATAGAACATATCCATATTTTGCAGTATAAAGGCCCCATCCAAATCTGCCTCGGCAAGAACGAGCTGAAAGCTGCTTATTCGCTGTTCAATCTCTTCTTTAGCAATTAATTCCATTTTCCCTTCCATCGCAGGTCATGTTTTTTATTATGGTTTCTCCGTATCCGGTTGCTTTGAGGAAGGCACAACTATCTTCTTTTTTTCGAATTATTCACCAACCAGCTTGCCGTCAGGTATATTCTCTGACTGTTTCTCCCTGTCTCAGGATGTTCATGCCCCCCAGGGCCAGGTTCTCCAGTTCATCTTCACCCGGATAGACCAGGAAATGGGCCAAAAAATCTACCCGGCTTCTAATCTCGTTTACAACAGTTCGGGCATTACAGAGATTGCCAGTCAAGACAATACTATCTACACGACCGGCCAATACTGCGGCCATTGTGCAGATATCCTTGCTGATCTGGTATGCCATTGTTCTCAATACCAACAAGGCTTTTTCATCACCTTTTTTAGCGTTTTGTTCAACGGCCGCGATATCATGGGTGCCAAGATAGGAATAAACTCCTCCCTGGCCGAAAAGTTTCCGGCTCAATTCCTCCTGAGTAAATTGTCCTGAAAAGCAGAGATTCATAAACTCTTGAAGAGGCAATGCCCCCGTACGCTGTGGTGTAAACGGACCTTCACTCAGGCCATGAGTACCATCAATGATCCGGCCTTTCTTGTGGGCGCAAATCGTAATCCCACCCCCAAGATGGGCCACGATAAAATGTCCTTGCTCGTAATGGATACCCAGCTCTTCTGCGGCTTTCCTTGCACCCGACTTCTGGCTCAATACATGAAACGCAGACTTCCTTTCAATCCCTTTCAAGCCTGAAACTCTGGCCAGAGGCTCCATTTCATCGGCCACCGGCGAGTCATAGATAATGGCTCTTACTTCCAATCGTTTTGCGATCTCGTAAGCGATGGCAGGACCCACATTACATGGATGCCAGCCATATTGCCCAGACCGTAAGTCCCTTAGCATTGCATCGTTGATGAGATAAGCGCCGGTTTCCACAGGTTTTGTTAACCCACCACGGCTGACTACAAGGTGGAATCTCTCAAGTCTTCCTTTGTGGCTCTTAAAAAATTTTTCTACCATGGCCTGATGGAACCGAAGCCACGCATCATATCCATGAAGCTGCGCCAGGTCTTTTGCAGCATGATCGATTGTCTCTTTGCTAAGAATATTTTCGTCAGAAAACAGCCCTACCTTGGTAGAGGTCGAACCGATATTGATCACCAGAATTCGTTGCATCATATCTCACCGTTCATGATGAGTCCCAGCGCCAGATTTAGGAGCCACGAGTCTGGGGATTCCAGGGGAGAACGGATGATTATCGGGAATTTTGTCCCGGCCAATACTCCGCCCAGTTGACATCGACCTGCCCACGTGAAGAACTAGGCCGTTATATTGGCAGACTCTAGATCAGGGAAAAGGTAGACATCAACATTTCCAGGTACTGGGCTCTCGATTCCTTTATGTTGGGCCGCAAGAGCAGACTCAGCATTATCCATGCCCAGAGGTCCTTCTACGATCACGTCTCCAAATTGCCCTCGCTCTGACATCTTGGAGAGAATGGCTGCATCCAGGGTAGAAGGTATGGCAGGGTTGACAAGTTCCAGCGGACCGAGGGCGGCAATTTTCAGTCGGTCGATGCCCAGTGCATTTGCAACCTTAATAGCATTCTCCACAATCTGTACCTTTTCCATAAGGCCGGGAGCGCTATTGATCAGGGTATCGGTGAGAAGTGTCATCAGACCATTTTTGGGTAACATAAAAACGCTCACATAGCTCAGCAGGTGAGTGTTTTTGATCTGTGCACCTGCCTCATTGAGCAAGGAAAAGAACCTATTATCCAAAGGGCCCATATCGAGCAAGGCTTCCGCTTCTTTGTTTCTCAGGAGACTTAATGCCTCTTGTCTGGCTTGCCATATATCGGAATCAACGAAATAAACCTCCAGTTCCTTCCTGAGTTCTGAGAGGGGACCGCCGCATGCAACTGGCTCAATCCATCCCCGGTCCCGGGCGGCGAGTATGGCAGCAAGGGCAACAGGGTCTTTTTTACCTGTAATGGCCAACCTCTTGCCTTTCTGTTGAATGGCATTCTCCATAATTGCTTCAAGGATAAGATGCATTTTTCAATCCCTTTTGCATGATTCGGCAAGCACAAGCCCAAGGGCCAGGTTCCCCATGCGAACTTCATATCCATCAGAACGGGAGGGGGTGAGAATAATCAGGCCAGCGCCTACAGTGACACATTGTCGGATGCCTCCGATGAGATGGTCAATGGTTTTCACCAGGATATTTCCCGTTTCAATGTTCGGCACCAGAAAGATATCCGGGAATAAGTCGGCCTGGAAGTTATTCGTGTCAAAAATATCAAAAAGAGTGGTTGCCGCCTCCATGGTACATGGCCCAAACTTGCCTTTATCTCCGAGTCGACTCAACTCCTGAGCGTCACGGGCAAATACGGACGCGCTGCCGTCAAGCAGCTTTGCTGCAAGGGCCATCACCGTGGGATTGTCACAGCCTAGAGATCGCAACATCTGGACAGCGTTTGCCAGGATTTTTTTCTTGGCGGTCAGGTCTGGCCGGATATTTATACCAGGATCAGTGACAACGAAGATCTTATTGATTCCTTGAACCTGATGAAAGCAAAGGGTACAGGGGATTTGATCTGGGGCCAATATTTTTGTGGCATTGATTAGCGCGCGATAGAGATAAGTGGTTAAAATGTTTCCCTTGACTACAAATCCCGCTTCTCCCCTGATCACCATGTCCAGGCACAGGTTAGCGGCCTCTTGAGGATCTTCTTGATGGATAATTTCCATTGCCCCGGAAGGTAAGTCGGTCTCGCTGGCGATGGCCTTAATGCTTGCTTCTTCCCCCACAAGTACAGGGGTTATGAGTCCCTCCTTCATCCCTTCGGCCGCAGCTTGCATGACGTCAGCATCGTTAGGGAATAGGATTACAGCTCTTTTCGGTCCTAATTCCCTTGCCCTAACTGCTATTTCGTCAAAGTCTTGGTACATGGCTATTTATCCATAAGTTTATGACAGGTCTTATCACTATTGATTTAATAAGAAGGGTGCATACATCGTGATCGAATGGCCATCGTTCTTGCGGCCCAGGCCGCTTCCTCCGGGAGCAAAAACACGGGGATTCCATTATCCTCAAGCGCCTTTCTTCGTTTCTCATATTCATGGTTCAGCCGGTCAATGGCAATCCAGTACACAATAATCGGCTTACCAACTTTTGTCCTGATTTCTATTAACTTGTCATCCGGCGGAGGAAAATACTCATGGATGGGAAATATGGCAATAATAATATCGATATTTTCATCCATGGCCAGGGTCTCTGTCACACGACCGTATAGACCGGCCTCAAAACCGGTTGTTGTCAGATCAAGGGGATTCTTATATACAACCGAGTTGGTATTATTCATGATACGCCGGATATTTTTATCAGTATTCTGGGAAAACTGAGGCAATAGGCAATCCCATTCCATAAGAAGATCGAAAACAATAATGCTCCCCCCGCCGGAAGGGGTCACCATACCGATCCTTTCACCTTTAGGTTCCCCCGCAACTGCCAGGCCCTTGCACGCGCAGACCAACTCTGCAACTGAGTCCACTTGAATCACACCGGCCTGTTTCAAAAGGCCTCTATAAATACCCGGAGATCCCGATAAACTACCTGTGTGACTGAGGGTCAACCGGTTTGCGCTATCAGTACGGCCGGCCTTGTATAGAATAACCGGTTTATGGGAAGTCACCCTTGCTGCGGCAGAAATGAATTGTTCCCCTCTTTCCGTACCCTCCATATAGATACCGATAACGTCCACGGTTTCATCTTGGTCCAAATAAATGAGCAAATCGCTAAAATCTAAATTGGCCCGGTTTCCCATACCGGCCCACAAACCGATAGTCATATTTTCTTCAAGGGCTTTTTGATAGATACCTCCGCCCACACCTCCACTCTGGGTCATGACTGCAATATTCCCTTTCTGAACCCTGAAAGGGAAAAAAGTGGCATTCAAAGGCAGGTTACCGTTAATAAACCCGGGTGTGTTGGGGCCTAACACGGTCAGATCTGTTCGGTCTACGATCTCGTTCAGGGCAGCCTCTAACTTTCCCCCCTCGTGTCCCACCTCTCTAAAATTTGCAGCATAGGCCACCAACCCTTTGACTCCTAACATGGAACATTCCCGAGCCACTTCAATAGTCGCCTTCGCGCCAACAGCGCATAAAACAAGATCAATATGGTTTCCTATAGCGGCCAGAGAAGGATATGTCGGCAATCCAAAGATCTGCGTGTACCTCGGGTTTATGGGATAGATTTCACCAGGAAAGTTGAATCGGATTAAATTTTCCGTTATGTTATACCCCAGTTTTCCCCTGTCCGGAGATGAACCCACGATAGCGATGCTTCGCGGATAAAACATGGTTGCCAGATTTTGTTTCAATTCGGTTTTCTCGGGCTTCATAATTCCGTTTATATCAAATTTCTTAAACCAGAATGGTATTCACCTTGTTCAGGGGTTCTTATTTCGTTTGGAAGTGATTTCAGTCAACAATTCCTTTGCCAGTAAGATCTTTCCGTAATTTACAACCCGACGGGTATGATCTGCTTCCCCCGGGCGACCTTGTTCAAGGCATGCCTATCCGGTTAGCACAGATTCCCAAATTCTACAGGATTCGAGGGATCACCGACCTGGCCACAGGACGGGCATTCAGATACCCAAAGGGCTACCTGATAGCCCCAGATGGCCGGCGCAGACCGCGTCTCATCACGGAAAGGATGCTTAAACTGCAACAGAGTCCGAGGGTAACCTGACATGCGCAGGATCATACCCCCAAAGCGTCATTCTGTGTTAACCGGATAGGCATGGTTCAAGGCGTCTAAAGGCACATGCCCATATCTGCTAATCCTCTCTAACAGTTACCATCTTGTTGGTCATTATTTTCTTCATACACCAGCACCACGCTCTGAATTTATTATTGAATTTAGAAAAAATCCCCTAAAATCATCAATCGTCAATCGAAAATCGCCAGTAGTCCCCCAGCATACGCATGGCACGGACACTCTCCTGCGGGTCATTAAAAACAGGAAATGTATTTATTTTTTTAAACTCATCAATATATCGCCTTTCAGCTATAAGGCTGAAGGCTATAGGCTTGCCGGTCCTTTCACATAACTTTTTTAAGAATGTCAGCATCTGTTCCGGAGAACCTACTACGCCACCAAAAATTTTTGCAATCTCAGGATCATATAAGAAGGATAATACAAGTCCGTCAATATCGTCTAAAGCCAAACAGCTCTTTATCGTAAATATCAGGGCCTCGATATCATGAACGTCACCAAAATCCATGGGATTAGACATGCGGATTACACCACCCCGTCGGAAACCTTCGATTTTATCCAAAAGTTCACGTGGTAATAGAGGGCAGATAAAGCCATATCTCTCACAGGCATCTCCGAGAATTACTGAAAAACCGCCTGACAGAGATATAGCCACCAACCTGTCCCCTCTTAGTGGCGGCAGTTGAAGCGCCTTTGCGGCCACAGTCAGACCGTGAATACTCTCCACGCGCACAATACCTGCCTGCCTGAAGGCACTGGCCACGATACGGTCATTATTTGAAAGGGCGGCAGTGTGAGATTTTGCTACCTGGGACGCTGTCCGGCTCACATTGGCCTTAAAAATTACAACAGGTTTTTTTGATTTTTTTGCGAGCCTCATCAGCTCTTTTCCATCTTCAATGCTTTCAAGGTACAGATGAATCTGCTCAGTATCCTCGTCTTCCATGAGATATTTCAGGAAATCGATCTCGTCAACATTCAGTTTGTTACCCACACTGATAATTTTGGAAAACCCCACATGTTCTTCAGAAAAATAATAGGCGGATTGGGTGGTAACTCCGCCGCTTTGGACAATCAGGCTTACATGCCCCTTCTTATAGCTTTTTGGCTGGAGAGGGTTAAACGGGGTACAGAGGCCTGAACCGGTGCATATTACACCAATACAGTTCGGGCCGATGAAGCGGATGCCATATCGTTTAGCAACAGTAAGGACGTCTATCTCAGCCTGATTGCTTTCTTCACTAAATTCCCTGAAACCCCCGGTGGAAATAATGGCATGAAGTATCCCTTTTTGTCCGCAAATATCTAATGTATCAGCCACAAACCGGGCCGGCACCAGGATCACAGCCAGCTCGATGCCCTCGGGCAAGGACTCGGGATCCGTTATGATCTCTTTTCCATATACCTCGCCAGGCTCCCTCCCTACAGGATAGATTGCTCCTTGAAAACCCATGTCAAGGCAATTGGAAATAATGTTTTTGGCGAGATTTCTGTTATTGTCCGCTACACCAAATTGAAAATGGGCAATCGTTTCTTGATGGCCTGATATAGAACGAGCGAAGCGCTTTTGGACCAAATATTTATGCAACGTTAGGGTTTACCCATCCGGTATGAAATCTTGGTCGCCGTTTGTACGGCCATAACGCCTAAATCTTCTCTATGTTCTAATTCAAAACTAAAGATGGTGGCTGCAATGCCGATACATCCAGCCAAATCATTGCGAAAACCATAAATGGGGGCCGTTACCCTGCGCACACCCTTCCTCAACTCCTGATCCTCAAAGGCATATCCATTTTCCCGCACTTTCAATAACTCCATTTCTAATTTATCCATATTGGTAATGGTGTGCTCCGTGACAGCAGGAAGGCCGATTTTATCGAGTACATTTCGCCTTTTCTCCGGGTTCATATGGGCCAAATAAATTTTCCCAACGGCAAGGGCATGAAAATAAGGGTAAACACCACCTACTCGGGAATAGAGTCGAACCCCCTCGGTTCCCTCAATCTGCTCGATCAGGATGAGTTGATCCCGGTCCAGAGTGGACAGCTCAATGGTCTTGTGAGTTTTTTCTGCCAGCTCCTGCATAAACGGCCAGGCCACGGAGCGGAGCGTAATCTTGTCCTGGAGTCTATTTCCCAAATACAGAAGCTTCATACCGAGCCGGTAAAACCCTCTTTGCTCTGCCCTGTCTAATACCCCCCTGTCACATAAGGTATTCAATATCCTGATAAGGGACTGTCTCGGAATATTGACCGTTTTTATTATCTCTGAAAGAGATAAATCCCTGTCACTGACTGCCAATACTTCGATCACGTCAAGTGCACGGTCTACTGCAGGGGCGCTGGCTGATTTTTTCCTCATCATTAGTGAGCACCAGATACGGTATCTGAAATATCTTATATGATATTTTATGGTTTGGAGCAAAATTGTCAAGGAAAGATTTGTATTTCTCCGTTGTTAGAGATATATAACCTGGAAAACATGTAACATCTCAATAAGTCTGTGCATTCCTACTGCTCCCCTTTTGCAAAAAGGGGGGGGGTGAGCCTCTGGAGCGTAGGGCCTATGGCTCGGAGAGGGGATTTTTCTTTCAGCCCGGATTTATTGAGAACTTACATTTCCGAGACGTTTCAATAAACTCAAAAATTTTAGAGGCCATTATGGATTTCTATTTATGTAAAGAAATCATAGAAAACATATCTCGCGTATTTGTGGGAAAATCCCGCCCCATTGAACTGCTGTTAGTGGGTCTTCTCGGTGAAGGGCATGTCCTTTTGGAGGATGTGCCCGGAGTGGGTAAGACTCTTTTGGCCAAATCACTTGCCAGGAGCATTAGCGGATCATTTACAAGGGTCCAGTTTACGCCGGATCTATTGCCTGCAGATATTACCGGTTTTAATGTCTATAATCAGAAAACCGGTCAATTCAAATTCCAGCCCGGGCCGGTCATAACCAATATCCTCCTGGCCGATGAGATAAACCGTACTGTTCCCCGGACCCAGTCGAGTCTTCTGGAAAGTATGGAGGAGCGCCAGGTAACTGTAGACGGCGAGACCCTGGCCCTGCCTGTGCCTTTTTTTGTTATGGCTACTCAGAACCCAATTGAACTGGAAGGAACTTTTCCCCTGCCCGAGGCACAATTGGACAGGTTTCTTTTAAAAATACATATAGGTTATCCCGACAAGATTGAAGAGATTTCCATCCTGGAGCGTTTTCAAGAAGAGGACCCTCTGATAGATCTGGAGGCCGTGGCAACTCCCGTGCAGATTAGTGAATTGCAACATGCCAGAAAACGAATTCGCATCTCCTCCGCAGTTCGGGAATATATAGCAGATATTGTAAGGGCCACCCGGAATCATGAGTCTTTGCGTTTCGGGGCCAGCCCCCGGGGCTCTATGGGTTTAATGCGTGCTGGTCAAGCCCTGGCAGCACTGCGAGGGCGCGAATATGTGCTGCCTGACGATATCAAGTATTTGGCTGCCCCTGTTCTTGCTCACCGCTTAATTCTAAAAACCGAAGAGCGATTGCGGAGCCAGACACCAGAGCCTTTTATTGAAGAGATCGTAGCTCAGGTGCCGGTGCCTGTTCCCACCGGGTGAGGTGATACTGATGCAGGAACATGAAGACAGATTGCCAAGCTTGTTCGTTGTCCCACTGATGCAGTTTTTAGTGGGCTTATTTCTTTTTATTGCTTTATTAAACCGGCAATGGGGCCTGACAGTTCTGACTCTTCTTGTTCTAATTACGGTCAAAGGCGCTAAAGTATGGAGCAAATCAAGCCTTACAGGGATAAAATGTTATTCAGTGGCTGATAAGATGAGAGTTTTCCCCGGAGAAACAATCACCTTAAATGTAAGGGTGGAGAACTCAAAATTCCTGCCGGTCTGGGTCAGGATGAAGGTGCCTGTACATGGTTCACTCCTCCCCTCCGGTAGCGACACATCGCTAACAAAAGAAAGCGGGCTATTATGGTACCAGAGAGTCAGCTTGCAGTGGAAGTTATCTGCTCAAAGGCGAGGATGGCATAGAATAGGCCCTCCCAATCTAACGGCAGGGGATCTTCTCGGGTTATACACTCAGAAGAGTCAGACGGCCGACTCCATGCACGTGATTGTCTATCCTCGGCTTGTGCCGTTTAAGGCCTTTTCCATACACAGGCGTGAGCTTTTTGGTTCCCCGGGAGCGAAAAGCCCTGTGCAGGATCCCATATATATTCTCGGTACCAGAGAATATCAACACTGGCAGTCGGCCAGATATATCCACTGGAAAGCCAGTGC
>MVDB01000227.1 GCA_002050025.1 Desulfobacteraceae bacterium 4484_190.2 | reverse complement strand
ACTATTCGAAGGTCCGCATTGAACATCTCACGGCCGGTGCACTGTGACCGCTCAATGTGGTCTTCGGGTCTCAGCACCGAAACCATGCCTGTCTCGGTTTGACCATACCACTGATAGAACCGGGCCTTGAAGATATCCACTGAGGCTTCAAGCACTGGGGGGCTAATCGCTGAAGAGCCATACCAGATCTTCTCAAGGGTAGAGAGGTCGTATTTGGTTATATCTGGATAATTAATCAGCATCGCCAGCATGGTCGGCACCCACATTGTCATGGTAACACCGTATCGTGATACAGCATCAAGGATCTTATCCGGGTCAAACCCCTTACTCATAATGACAGCCGTGCCTCCTCTAAGTAAGGTCGGTTGGGTCAGGGCATGCATCCCACCAGTATGAAACAAAGGCAGGCATACAAGTGTGATTTCATCAGGCTGAAGGTCACCCTCAATAGTCATACCTTGATATATGCTGAGAAAGGCGGAGTGTGAAGCAAGTACCCCTTTGGGGAAGCCTGTTGTGCCGCTTGTATAAGTAATTGTAAACGGCGAGGTCGGATCAATTTTGATTCCAGGTTCTTCAGTTGGCCTCTCATCCATCATGGCTCAGAATTATTCATAAGGTAGATAAGCTCATCTCTCTTGTAGCGAAAGTTGATCGGGACCACCACACCACCGCATTTAGCCGTAGCGTAAGTAACAACTACGCACTCCAGACAGTTGTAGGCTAATATTGCCACTCTATCTCCAGGCCTTACTCCCACAGAGAGGAGTCCATGGGCCAGTTGGTTGACCTTTTGATTAAGCTGGCCATAGGTAAGGTGCTTATTATCCATAATAAGGGCATATTTATCCGGGTACCGCTTTGCGTTCAAACGCACAATATCACCTATCATTTGCATTGGAAGCCTCCGCTATTCAAGCCTTGCATAAGGGTTAATTCTTCTAATTAGAAATTTACTCTGTCGATTTTATCTTCATTACCGTTGGGCTCTTTTTGGAAAGAAAGGAATGCATGAAATCATCCATACCTATACTAATCCCTGCCCCGCCATCAACGCGAATTACCTGGCCGTTAATGTTGGCCGCAGCTTCAGAGCTTAGGAATAATATAAGTTTCGCAATCTCCTCTGGATCGGTCATGCGACCGGTAGGTGTTCCTTCAATTGCGGTATTAATAAATGGGCTTCCTTTGTCCTTCAGCTTCACGTTCGTGGGTGTTCCCACCATACCAGGAGCTATGGCATTCACAGTAATGTTAAAAGGCCCCAACTCCTTTGCGGCTGTCATCGTAAGATTAATGATTCCCGCTTTAGCAGCCCCATACTCGCCAGAGCCTACTGTCCCTAATAATCCTGCAATAGATGCCATATTAATAATTCTTCCAAAGCCAGCGACCATCATTAACCGTGCCGCTTCTCGCAGACAGAAAAAAGTGCCATTGAGATGAATAGAAATAGTTTTATGCCAGGTCTCATCCGCCATATCAGCTACCAGTGAAAAGGGACCGGGAACGCCAGCATTGTTCACCAAAATATCAACGCCCCCGTACTTTTTTCTGGCCTTTTCAAACATGCTTTTAACTTGAATAACATTTGAAATATCTGCTGGAATAAACGACCCTTCCCCTCCCCCCGCTTCGATCTCGGAAAGAACTCGTTTCCCAGCCTCATGAACTATGTCATTCACCACCACAGGATGTCCTGATTTAGCAAATTCCAAGGCAATGGCTCGACCTATCCCAGAGCCACTTCCTGTAACTAATGTAACCATTTCCATTACTTTATTTTCTCTCGGCATATATATTTCATAAAGCCCTAAGAGGTGAGCCTAAATTTCCAAAATTAAACACCCAGATAGGATTTTTGTACTGAGTCAACTTCCAATAATTCCTGCGCATTTCCATTCAAAACAATCCGACCTGACTCCATAACGTACGCTCTATCGGAAATCTTTAGGGCCATCCTGGCATTCTGTTCAATTAGCAATATCGTATTTCCTTCTTGCTTCAGACGTTTGATGACTCCAAATATCTCAGTAACAATGAGAGGTCATAAGTATCGCCTTGGGCCTGGCCATCAAGGCCCTAGCGATGGCCAGCATCTGCTGCTCCCCTCCAGAAAGAGTTCCGGCGGATTGTGTTCTCCTCACTTTCAGAGGGGGGAAGATCTCAAACATAGTTTGAATGTCTTTCTGGACCTCCTGCCCCTGTCTTTTCGTAAGACGCAGGTATGCTCCCAGGTTCAGATTATCCATCACCGATAGAGGGCCAAACAAGCGGCGCCCTTCCGCAACGACCGATATGCCTAAGCGGGTAATATTAGCGGATGGCATTGTGGTGATCGGCTGACCATCAAAGTAAATGGCTCCGGATTTTTTTTTAACAAGACCGACAATAGCCTTCATCAGGGTAGATTTTCCGGCTCCGTTACCTCCAATAAGAGCAACTATTTCGCCTTTGGTCACCCACAGAGAGATCTGTTTCAGGGCCTGAATGTTGCCATAAAAGACGTCTATATTCTTTACTTCAATAATCAATTTCTTCCTCGGTACCCAAATAGGCTTCAATAACCTTCTGAGAATTCTGGATTTCCTTAGGGGTCCCCTCAGCAATCTTGACCCCAAAGTTCAAAACCACAATATCGTCGCAGACCTCCATGATGAATTTCATGTGGTGTTCGATGACCAAGAGGGCAATCCCCATATCTCGAATTCTGCAGACGCTATCCTGAAAACCAGCTCTCTCATTATCATTGAGCCCCGATGTCGGTTCATCCAAGATAAGTAATTTCGGCTCTGTGGCCAAAGCCCGGGCCAATTCCAGATACCTTTGTTCACCCATGGGAAGTTCATGGGCGATTCTATCCTTTTTGTCTACCAAACCGAACATGTCTAAATACTCCAGGCTCTGCTCACGGATCATTTTTTCCTCGCGCCTGGCCCAAGGAAACCTGAGTCCACAGCTAAAAAACTCGGCCTTTGATCTGTAATGACGGCCCAGCATAACGTTTTCCCAAACAGTAAGGCTTTTAAACAGAAATGCCTGTTGAAAAGTTCGGGATATTCCCAATCGGGCAATTCTATCAGGTCTTTCCCTCCCGACATCCTCACCAAGGAATATGACCGTACCTTCGCTCGGTGGGAAAACACCAGTAATGATGTTGAAAAGTGTGGTCTTGCCAGCCCCATTGGGGCCTATAAGGCCTTTGATCGCGCCGCTTTCCACATTAAAACTAACCTCGGAAAGGGCTTTCAACCCGGAAAATTTCTTGGACACGCTGCTGAGAGATAGCATTACTCTCTCCCCACCTTCCGTGCCGATTGCAGCAAAAATCTGCCAGAGTCCTTCAGCCCCTCAAGTAGCCCATTAGGAAAAAAGAGCATAATTACTATTAAAGCCAGGCCGTAAATAGCACGCTTATAGTCGGCAAAAATAGTCAGGTACTCATTAAGAAAGGTTAAGGAGGCTGCGCCTAACATGGCCCCCCAAAGCATCGTGAATCCCCCAAAGGCCAGAACCATAATGATATCTATGGCAAACATGATCGATCCAGTAACCGGGGAGATGAAGGTCACGAAATGAGCATAGAGGCTGCCAGCAAAAGAAGCATACACTGAAGAGAGGATAAAGAGTTTAACCTTATACATTTTAACATCCGCTCCGAACAGGCGTGCAATATCCTCGCTTTCCCTGGTAGCCCTAAATATTCTGCCCATTCGTGAATCTACCAGGTTCAGGGCAAATAAAAGCAAGAGCATGGTAAGAGGCCAGACAATGAAATAAAAACGCCAGTCTGAATCAATCAAGAAATTCCCCAGAGAAATGGAAGGGATAGAACCCAATCCTTGAAGTCCACCAGTCAGCCAGGCAGTTTCTTTGATTAAGACTCCAACAATGATGGTAAAACTCAGGGTGGCAATAGCTAAGTAATGGCCCTTCAACCGGAGTACCACCGAACCGATGCCCCATGCTACCGGCACCGTAATGCTCTGGCTTAAGACAATTGAAATCAGAGGGTGCAGACCATAACGAAGACAGAAGATGGCCGATGCGTAAGCGCCTATGGCAAAGAAGGCGGAATGGGAAATGGATAACTGTCCTCCATAGCCTACCAGGAGGCAGAGCCCTATGGCTACAATGGAATACAGGGCGATGAAATTCATAACGCTCAGGTAATACCCTTCGCCCAAAATATTTGGTAGAATCAACACGCCTGCAGTTACAAGTGACCAGGCCAGTTTATTTTTGTCTTTAAAAACAGCCATGATTTATCCATCAATACAAATAAGGCATCAAGACGGATACATCCTGCAAATCTTCTAGTCGAGACACCTTTTCAATTAACTTTTCCAGGCGCTCTGTCTGCAAAGGATTCACCGAATAAGAGGCACTTTTGAGGAATTTTTCAGTGCACGCTTCATATTCCATTGGCTTAGAGGGGTTCCCCAGAGGCAATTCAATTTCCTGCTTCAAAGAGGGTTGATCTTCCAGATCGATTTCCATTACTGTTCGGCCCAAAACGAAGTCGGTCCTTAAAGAGGGGTCTGGTTCAACATAGATTCGACTGGCGAGATCAAG
The DNA here is from genome assembly GCA_002050025.1 of Desulfobacteraceae bacterium 4484_190.2. Classification (GTDB taxonomy): domain Bacteria; phylum Desulfobacterota; class DSM-4660; order Desulfatiglandales; family Desulfatiglandaceae; genus 4484-190-2. The sequence goes on along the minus strand of MVDB01000227.1, from coordinate 428 downwards.
GATTTCATCGTTTTTAATGGAATCCGGCTCCAGTTCTTTTAAAAAGACATCCCCTCGAATAAGGGCTGCGGCAACGGTATATTGAATAGAAAACTGAGCTGTGGGTACCGAGTCAGGGGCTATCTTCGCGTCTCGTGGTTCACCCACCAGTTGCGATATCTCAGGGCTGGTGCGGACCGTGATGCGCTGAATTGATTTTATTTCAATGTTAGTTTCATTTCGAAGGTTGAGGGCCAGGTTTATGGAAGCATGGGTCGCACGACATGAAGAGAATGGCTTTATGGTGATACGCTCACCGTAAAATTCTTTGCCAAGGTCCTGGGCCAGATATTCCAATCGGGGATCGGGTTCAAATGCTTTCAGATAACCATAGTTACCCAGCAAAAAGTCTCTTGCCCCTGTAAACCCACGAGAACTCAAAAGTACGG